>JBDSOQ010000078.1:0-4240 GCA_039914755.1 Nitrosospira sp.
CTCCCCGAGCATTGGCGCACTCTCGAGGCGCGCGAAACCCTTCAGGAAATTGGCAGTCGATGGCTACGCAGTGCCAAATATTGCGTGCTGGAAGTTCCCAGCGCGGTAATCCCGGCTGAGCTCAATCTGTTGCTTAATCCAGCGCATCGTGATTTTGCCAGAATTAAAATTGGCCAAGCCGAGGTGCTTGAAGGTGATTTGAGGTTGATGCGCAATTTGTCGGAGAGTCTAAAGAAAACGCCAGATGAGCTGTAGTCATCCATGTCGCAACAGCCTTCTGCTGGGGCTTATCAGCAAATCGAGTTAATCTTAAACCGCTTCAGCCCGGACAGACCCAACCCGACGTACTTCTTCTTCCGGTTGTAGAACGTGGCATCGCCGATGCCAAGCTTCCTCAAGACCTCTTCAACAGGCGTGCCAAGCTCGGCCTTCAGTGCCAAACGTGATTTGCTGCTCCATATACCTGCTCTTCTTCAGGTCATGATTCCTTTCCATTAAGGTGAAAATCATGCCTAAATTCTACTTTTAAATGGTGCGATTTTGCGAGGTAGAGTCAATAAGTCCTATATGGCTGCGAGCGGTCTTCACGCTTTATGGCCAGCAATTCTATGACTGAGAGAGGGTGTACTTTAATCTCTGCGGGCTTAATTTCCCCGCGCCTTGGGGCGATGGCTGGCTGAAAGTCAGCGAATTGTAAGAGCGCAGTTAATACCCTGCTGCTTGCGGCGAGGTGCTTTATTTTGGCACCGCTCTGTGCCGGGCATCGGTTGTCTCTTACCCACATCTGAATTTTGCTAGAATTTCATGCGCATGCTGTCCGGTTGACACGTTGCATCCGCGCACCAACATTTAAAAAGGGGTGATGTCATGAAGATGCATCCTGTTTTCCTTATGATTGCGGTTGCGGCGATGGTCGCTGGCGGATGCGCAACACCCGTCGATACCTCGGGCAGTGTAAATCCCGATCCGGCGCACAATGCACGCAATTCGCTCGATTGGACCGGCGCTTATCGCGGCGTGCTGCCTTGCGCTGACTGCGCAGATATCGAGACTGCCCTCATTCTGACCAACGGTGGTACTTACAGTAGGTGGTCAAAATATCTCGGCAAGGGCGATGAGGTGTTCTCGGAGCAGGGCAGCTTCGCATGGAATGAGGTGGGCAACACCGTCACGCTCGCAGGTCGACAGCCCGTGCATTATTTCGTGGGCGAGAATCGGCTAACCCAGCTTGCTCTCGATGGTTCCCGCGTCGTCGGGGCTCTTGCGGAGCACTATGTCTTGACCAAACTCACCGACGGCGTAACCGAGAAATACTGGAAGTTGGTCGAACTGAACGGCCGGTCCATACCCGCGCTGCAGCGTGAACTGCACCTTATCCTCAAGGTCGCAGGCAACCGTGTGAACGGCTTCGGCGGCTGCAACACCTTTACCGGTGTGTACAAACTCAACGAAGCTACATCCTGCATCAGCTTCGACCAGATTGCCTCTACCATGATGGCGTGCCCATCGGGTATGGACATAGAATCGGCTTTCCACGAAGTTCTGCGTACTGTGGACAATTATTCACTCAACGATGACCATCTCACACTGAATCGCGCACGCATGGCACCGCTGGAGCGTTTCGAGGCAGTGTATCTGCACTGATGGTGCGCATTGCGCCCGCGTGCGGGCAAGGGTAAAGGTCTGTGTATTGACCCGGTTAAAATCTGTTCAGGTATCATTCCATGGGGGAAGTACCCATGAGCATGACAGAAGAACAGGAATGGCGGAACAATTTCAATAAAGGCATGCGCGGCCCGTTCGACTGTCTCACAGGAAGGCGCAAGCAAATCGAAGAACGTAATGAACTAGACGCGTGGCAAATCGAAATGCGCCAACAGCAGGAACGCAACGCACTGATTTTTGAACAGCTTGAAACGCGCCGTACCCTGCAAGCACGCATTGAACGACTGGATGCGCTTAAATCTTATCGGCTGGACGAGCTGGAATACGATAGATCGCAATATCAAGCCATACGCGATCAGCGCCTTGAACAGCTTGAGGCACAACGCCAAGAACATAACCGGGACCGCCCACAACCTCGCCAAGGCGGGCCGGACTGGACGCGCTAGATATGCAATTTCAATACCTGCATACTCGCTTGGCGCACAGCCATGGAAGCCTTCATATTTAAATTGCCCTTAATACCAATAAATATTATAGTTAGGTATCAGGGTTTCAATTCATGGAGCAAACCATGCCGGTACAGAAAAATACCAGTGTCACGCTGGGCGAGCATTTCGAGAGGTTTCTCGCCCATCAAATTGAATCCGGGCGTTACGGCTCAGCCAGCGAAGCGATACGCGCCGGTCTTCGCCTGTTGGAAGAACGTGAGGCCAAATTGGAAGCACTGCGCCGCGCCCTGACCGAAGGCGAGCAAAGCGGCCCTGCTGATTATTCCCTGCAAAACATACTGGATGAACTGGAAAGTGAAGACTAGATGGGGACGTTCATCCTCACACAGAAAGCCAAGGAAGACTTGCTTGCCATTGGCCGTTACACGCGCAAGCAATGGGGCAAAGCCCAGCAAAGACGCTATCTGACCCAGCTTGACAGCGCCTTTCATGATCTGGCGGACAAGCCCGGTCTGGGTCGGGCATGCGATGATATCCGGGAAGGATATTTCAAATACGGGGTCGGCAAGCATGTGATTTTTTACCGTCTCACCCGAAAAGAACGGATCGAGATTGTCCGCATCCTGCATGGCCGGATGGATATCGAACAGCATTTATAGTTCTGCTTTCCGTTAACGACCCCGATTTTATTGGCCGCCGAAAGCTACAGAATTTCGCCAGCGCAAATTTTTTTCCTCAAACCAGCAGCACCATCATTTGCTTTAGTCTTTAGTGATTCCAGAAAATGTGAATCTCTCGTAACCTGTTGCTATGGTGAACACATCGCCGCTCATCTCCATATCCCGTCTCATGCGTTCATAGTCGATGTAGCAACTAAGGTTCTCAGGAATCTGTGTCGTTTCCTCTGTCAATTCCTGCGCATAATCGGCCAGCGATTTGTAACAGCCACAATAATTGTCTTCGGCGGCTGTTTTTGCTTCCTCCATGTCACCGCCAAAATGATCCAGCAGTTCAGCACCAAAATCCGGATATTCGGCAATAACGCAAGCCACCTCATGGACAGTTTCAATGCCTGCATATTCACTTAGTGCATATCTACCGAAGCCCTCATAATCGTGAATGGCGTATTCTTCGGCAAAATCTTCCGGCTGGCGGCCAGCATTTCATTGATTTGCGCCTTGATATCGTCCAGCTCATCACAGGCATTGATCCACACATCATGCAAATGTCCGGTGTTATAGGCGGCTAAATCAGCTACGTAAATTCTGATTTCATCGCTCATGGTTTTTTCTCGCTTCACAGGGTTAGAAACAACCCCCGCTGGGGTTGAAAACCCCAGAGAAAAGCGAGTAAAACGAGCGAAAACGCAGGTTCTGGTAGAGCCAAGTCAGGGGGAACTACCCGATCTTCCGCACGCTGTAAACGGCGTGCGGAAGATCGGGGGATGACTTGGTGGAAGCAGGTTCCGTGTTAAATTAATTTATCCCAGCGGGGGAAGTAAAAAGGCAGGTGAACCGATTCCGGTTCACAACATGAGGGGTGTTACGGGATATCCCCGTTGATGGGGGTGTCGGAAAACGCGGCTACGCTGCGGTTACAGCAGGGGGAAGGCTTTCCCCCCTTAAAAACACAATAATTGCAAAAGGAGAACGGTTGCCAGTTAAGAATAAACACCGAATATCAAATATGTACTTCTTCGTGGGGTTTCCACGGATTGATTTTCTGGATTTTTATACCCAGTTCTGTTCTCGCCTTATCAAGCTCATAGGTTTTTTGCAGGTTCAACCACAGCTCCGGCCCAGTGCCGAAGAACCGTCCTAACCGTAGAGCTGTATCTGCTGTCAAGTCGCGTTTGCCACGAATAAGCTGCGAGATACGGTTTGCAGGCACATCGATCTGCCGCGCAAGCTCTGTTCGCGTCATAGCAATTTCTTCCAATTCATCAGCAAGAAATTCGCCGGGGTGAATAGCTTCTCTCGTCATGTTCCGTTACCTTTCTCTATATCAAACTTAGTGATAATCCACAATTTCCACATCATTCGCACCTTCGTCCCACGTAAAACATACACGCCATTGTTGATTGACGCGGATGCTGTATTGTCCTGCCCTGTCACCGGACAAGCGCT
>JBDSOQ010000037.1:0-6008 GCA_039914755.1 Nitrosospira sp.
CGGGCAGGCCGCGCCGCCATGCCAACTCCATATAAGCGGTATTGCGGGGCACGCCAGGCAGGAAATTACCGTTGGCTACGGTTGTGGAAAGTCCTCCGGTTCGGAGATACGTATACGAATCCTTGAATTCAGCATCGAGATAGGTATAAGATAAAAAGGCAGAGAGATCAGCGCCAAAACGAGAGTCGGCTGAAAATTCCACACCGCGGCGCTTCGTGTCGGCCGCATTCTGAAACGTGGTTCGGCCGCCGGAATTCGTCGCGGGCAGTATCTCATCGCTAACCCGCGTTTCAAAAAGTGCCAGATTGACACGCGTATTGCTCGTAGCCAACCATTTAACCCCTGCTTCGACATTGCGGCTCTTGCTCGGCCGAAGCGCGAAATTGAGACCTGTTGCACCATCCGGCCTGTAGGCAAGCTCGGCAAAAGTCGGTGTCTCAAAACCTTCCCCCCCGCTGACGTACAGATTGAGCGTGGGCGTTGCCTTATACAGCAGTCCCAGTATCGGAATAATACTGCGGAAAGTCAGATTGCCGCTGTCATTGGTGTTATCGGACTGGATAAATAAATCCTCCGACCTGAATTTCACTTCCGTATGGCGCACGCCGGCAGAAAGTATCCACGCTGGCGCGAACTGCCACTCGGCTTGCACGTATTGACTGAAGCTGGAGACCGTATCATCCTCGTTGCGGCGCATGTTTCCGCGTACGCCCAACGCCATCCCCGAGAAATTCTCGAATCCCTTGCGCCTTTCCTTGGAAATCTCATAATCGATACTTGCAGTGACCGTCAGAGGACGCTCCCCGCTGCTGCGATGCATCCATCTCAAACCGAGTCCGCCAAATTCGCGATCCAGATCGACAACGCCCCCCGAGCTCGTGACCGGAATCTGCGCGCCGCGCGGCACGGCGAGAAACTGCTCAATCTGCCGGGTTCCCGTATAACCTATGAGCTTGACAGTGTTAGCGGATGAAAACCTATGCGTATAGACGAGGCCGCCCTGCGTATTGTCGATGCTCTTGCGGGTATTGAAGGTAGTTGCAGTTGTATCCGCCTGGCGCGGATTAGCGCTCACCTGAGCACGCGTGAGCCCGAGCGGATCCTGCGTATTGCCCTGGTGCAACTCGTTTGCTATCAAGGTGAGCGTGGCGTCTTGATTGACCCGGTAGGTAAGTTTTGCACTTGCCTGGTAGCGTGTAGCGGCGCTGTGGTCGCGGTAGCCATCCGTTTGAAAACGTGAAATATCGACCACATAGTTGAACGGGCCTGCTACTGCGCCTGCTGTACCTGCTGCACCCGACCCACCCAGCGTGCCGCCAAGCTTGATCTCACCGCGCGTCGTGCCATAGCTGCCCCCAAGCAGCGTGCCGGATATCGTGTGTTCCGCTGGTCCGTCTTCGGTGAATGCCTGTATCACGCCGCCGGAGGCATTGCCATAGATAGCCGAGAAGGGGCCGCGCAGCACTTCAATGCGCTTGGTCGAGCCCAGGTTGATGTTGGCAGCCTGACCCTGCCCGTCCGGCATAGAGGCAGGGATGTCGTCAACAATCATCCGTATGCCGCGAATGCCGAAAGTGGAGCGTGCGCCAAAGCCGCGGCTGGATACCTGCAGATCCTGCGCATAATTCTGGCGGTTTTGAATGACCAGGCCGGGAACGCGCGCGAGCGCTTCAGAGAGATTGACGCGTGGCTGGGAGTCCTGGATCACCAACCCCTCCACCACGTCAATGGACATGGGCAGCAAGAAACTCGATTGTTCTATGCGAGTTCCCGTAATGACAACAGGATGGAGGGTGGGCGGAGCGCTTGACGATGAGGCGCTTGGCTGGGCGACTGGCCGAGCCGGTAGCTGAGTATCCGGCTCAACATCCGGATGTGCCAACAAGGAACCTGATGCCGATGCCAGAATGAGCAATACGACTACCTCAGCGGCCAATATCGAATTTAATGCCTTCAATGATTTTGACTTGTGGCCGATACTTCCAATATGAAGAAGGAACAGACCAGGCCGTTCCCGATATTTCGAATTGTTCAGCTGTTGGTGAAGCTGTCATTGGCATAATCGGCATATATAGCATCCTTGCCGCCATGAGCCGAAAGAATAACCTCTTTCGTTTAACCCGGATAATTCATTAGGACGCGAGATGATGGCGAGGCAGGTTGCGAGACAGTTTTGCCGGTTGGGAGAAGTCCATAGCCTGGTCTATGGACGCCGCGTGGGTAGCAAGAATGGCGGTGAAAATAGCCGCAGACTGGTCGCCAGCACTCGCGTAGGCTCGCAGAGCCGCCTAAATGAATTATCTGGGCTTAATACCCCAGACTGCCAGGGGCTGCCCCCGGTGGGGAAGATAAAGGTGGAGAAGCGCTTTGGCTCTGCTCTACTTTCTGCTTTCCGGCGGCGACTTCCGCATTTATCTTTTCCACTATCCCGTTTATCCGCCCCTGCCCTGCCGTTGCAGACTGATTGATAGTTACGCTGTCGGCATTTGCTTCCTTGATCATGCAGTCATGGTAGACCTGCATTTGTTTTTGCCAGGCGTTAATTGCACCGACGCTTCGATTGAAAGCATCCACGCTACTCGAGTCGATAACCGGTGTTTCCGGCATGGCGCCGCATCCGCTAGCGGACCAGCTCCCATTTTCCAGTACGCCCGCATTTGCTGTGAATGCGGCAGTGAGCGCAAAAAAAGCTGCAAAGAGAATCGTCTGATTCATGACGTGCTGTCTCCTGATCGTTTGTGAAATGACATTAATCCGATATGAATTTGAATGATTACGGCCGTTTCGTGCCCCAGCCGATAAGGGAACGCGCCGGTTTCGATGACGCATGTGCCGCCGGTGAAAGCTCCTTTCTGTTTTGCCTGATTATCAGGACGCTAAAGGCCCGCTGTACCGCCGGAGATAACCTCAGCCTGTTGCGCATGGGCGGCCGGCCCGAATGACATCATTATGCCGAATGCCAAACCGTATGCTATCAATAAATTTCGTTCAGGCAGATTCACCCTGTCTCTCTTTGTATCTTTGTATCTTTGTATCTTTGTCTTCGTTTATTCGGAAACCCTCAAGCCGCCTTACGAAAGGTCAGGTTTATCCGGCAGGCACCCGCAAGGGGATGATACCCATCCTTAAGCGGGAGCACGCCATGGTAGTGCAGCCTCGCCGGTCCGCCCCACACCATCACGTCACCATGTGTCAATTGTATGCGCACCGGCTTATCCCCGCGCCGCAAGCCACCCCATAAAAACACAGCCGAAATCCCAAGCGACACGGAAACGATAGGCGCGCCGAAGTCTCGCTCATTCTTGTCCTGATGCAGCGATAGCCGCGCCCCCGGTTCATAGCGATTGACGAGACATGCATCTGGCGCGTAATTCGGAAAGCCGGCAGTTGCCGCGGCATCTTGCGCCAGCTTCAGGAATACGCCCGGCATGGAAGGCCATGGCTTGCCGTTTTCCGGGTCTGCGCCATCATAGCGATAGCCCGTGCGATCCGTTACCCAACCAAAAGAACCACAATTCGTTATCGCGACGGACATTCGGAAACCGCCCGGTGTAACCATATGGCGAAATGGCGCAGCGATTGCGATATCACATAATTGTGCAAAAATGGCAGCTTCATCCCGCATCGCAAAGCCACGCAGCACGGTCGCGCCGGGGCACAGCTCCTCCCGCTGAGCCTGGCATTGCGTCACGCCTTCAAACAGGCTGAGCGTCATGTTTATCCCTTTGGCTCTCAAATTGCATCATGAAAAATGATGCCGGCGGTATGACGACGGCCCGAGCGGATGCGGCTGACGCCGTGGCGCAAGTTGACCCGATATACGCCCCGTGTACCTTGCACAGGCCGATGATGCACGGCAAACGCCACCGCGTCTCCCTGCCTCAAGGGCACGACCTCGGGGCGCGATTGCATGCGCGGCCGCTGCTCGGTCAGTACGAATTCGCCCCCCGTGAAATCCCGGCCCGGCTCGGATAATAATATGGTGATCTGGATCGGAAATACATGCTCTCCGTACAAGTCTTGATGCAGGCAATTATAATCACCCGGCTCATATTGCAACAACAAAGGGGTCGGGCGAAGCTGACCCGCTTCGTGGCAGCGTTTGAGGAAATCAGCAAGTTTCTCCGGATAGCGCACCGCTATGCCCATTGCTTCATTCCAGCGATTGGCGATCGGCACAAGCCTAGGATATATCGACGTGCGCAGTTCGGTGATGATGCCGGGCAACGGATAGCTGAAATACTTGTATTCCCCACGCCCGAAACCGTGGTGTGCCATGACGACCCGGCTTCTGAAAATGTCATCCCGCACATATAATCGTGCCAGTGCGTCGCATTCCTCAGGAGAAATAAGTCGTTCAATTACCGCGCAGCCCTGCGCGTCCAGATCCTTCGATATCCGCGCCCAATCAAACGCACTCACCCGGTGTGCCGTATCCCGCGCGGGAGCGATACTCCACAACTCGCCCGCCGAGGTATTCATGCTTGCATCTTCGCCTCCGCCTCTTTCTCAAGAAGGCTGCGCTTGCGCTCCACGCCCCAGCGGTAACCTGCCAGCGCTCCGTCGTTACGCACCACCCGATGACACGGAATCGCGACTGCCAATTTGTTTGTCGCGCATGCCTGCGCCACGGCCCGCACCGACTTCGGCGCGCCGATGCACCTGGCGATATCAGTGTAACTTACGGTCTGTCCCACTGGAATTTCGCGCAGCGCCTGCCACACCCGTTGCTGAAACACGGTGCCGCGCACATCCAGCGGCAGATCCAGGCCGATACCCGGCGCCTCGATAAAACCGACCACCTTCGCGACAAGTTCCTCAAAATCAGCATCACAGCCGATGAGGTTGGCATACGAAAAACCATCCTGCAGGTCATGTACCAGCTTATCGGGATCATCACCCAGGAGAATCGCGCAAACGCCACGACTGCTTTGAGCAACCAATATCGATCCGAGTGAACATTCCCCAACGGCAAAGCGAATTTCGGTATCCGTGCCGCCAGCACGATAACTGCTCGGCGTCATGCCCAGAACCTGGTTGGATTTTTCGTAGAAGCGGCTATTGGAATTGTAGCCCGCATCAAAAATGGCATCCGTTACTGCACTGCCGCGACCAAGTTCATCGCGCACCTTTTTCTCGCGCTGCGCCGCCGCATATTGTCTTGGCGTCAGCCCGGCGACTTGTTTGAACATGCGATGAAAGTGATAGGTACTCATGCCAACCTGCATCGCCAGCTTTTCCAAGGTTGGGGCCGTTTCCGATTCTTCGATAATGCGGCAGGCTTGCGTGACCTTGGTCGCATATTGTTCAGTCCGCGGGGGCTTGTCCGGCTGGCAGCGTTTACAGGCCCTGAAACCTGCCTTCTCCGCTTCTTCACGTGTTCCGTAAAAACTGACATTCTCCGGTCGCGCCGGACGGGCTGCGCAGGAAGGACGGCAATACACGCCCGTGGTCCTGACTGCGTAATAAAACTTGCCGTCAGCTTCGGTATCACGCGCGATAACGGAGGCCCAACGGGGGTCACTAACCGTCTCAGCAGTGCGTTGTGCTTTTTTTGCCAAAGTGTTCATGATGTGCTCCTTTAAAAGTTGCATGACATTGGTAACTGTTATCAATTTATCAATGTCGGCAGCCTGTCGCACTCCGGGTCTTGCTTTCAAATTCGATCTTGTTTGAAGATTGGAATTCGATTCTCCTGGTCAGCCAAGTTGTTTCTATCGGCTTGATTAAGACTGGCAGCATTCCACGCTTACACTTCAAACATGATTGCTCCCAAGGAAGCGCCGCGTCATATTCCATCTGACTGATCTGTCCGCCTTTAATTCCTATAATCCTAAATCCGGTAGTTGACCGCTCATTTAATAGATCAGTGTCGTGATTAATAACAATATTTCATATTATTTGACGCTCACCTTCCTGGTGAGGGCGCTACGGGGTGAATTGCACAGTTTTTGCGGCACATGGCTGCGTTGCAACTTCTTGGAATGGAACGGCGCCCCGAAGCGTCG
>JBDSOQ010000020.1:0-2822 GCA_039914755.1 Nitrosospira sp.
CGACGCTTCGGGGCGCCGTTCCATTCCAAGAAGTTGCAACGCAGCCATGTGCCGCAAAAACTGTGCAATTCACCCCGTAGCGCCCTCACCAGGAAGGTGAGCGTCAAATAATATGAAATATTGTTATGAATCATAACATTGATCTATTATATGAGCGGTCAACTACCGGATTTAGGTTTAACTAACCCATAAGGAGGAGATTCGCATGAATTATCCTGATTTTTATGAACAGGCTCCGGTTGTTCGTACCCGCGATCCATTTGCTGAGATGCTGGGTGCGGCGCAAGACGGTGTGCTTGAATATCATTACGCCGACGCCGTGCGTCTGGCTGGACACTCCTGCCCTACCGTCGCGGGCGCGTTTCTGATGGGACGAGCGGCGCTGGCTACGCTCTTTCCGGATGAGCCTGCCGAGCGCGGCGCCATTGCCATACATATGCCGGCGCCAGAAAGCGAAGGCACCACCGGCGTGACCGCACAAGTGCTGACTTTGCTTACCGGGGCCGCCTCGGACAATGGTTTTCACGGTATCCAGGGGCGCTTCAGACGCAAGGGACTACTCAGCTTTGCTGAACGCAGAGAGGGCGAAGCCATCAGCTTCAAACGCCTCGACACCGGGGCGGGCGTTACGGTAAGCCTGGATGTTTCTCCTGTGCCGAGCGACCCCGCCCAAGGCGCGCGCATGGCTGCCATTCTGTATGGCAACGCGGACGATGCGCAACGGGTTGCCTTCGCCAATGCCTGGCAGGACCGTGTGCGGCGGCTGCTGCTTGAGTTTGCGGACGATCCAAGGGTGATACGCGTCACCTCTGTGCAATAGCGCAAGGTAAAAATCTGTATTTTCGAAGATGCCGCGGTTCCCGGCAGGACATCCGGTTTCAGTTCGCCAGCCCTACGCTGACAGTGAAGTCGTTGTTGAATATCTTTCGCACCGCTGCGCTTTCGAGCAACGTCTCGCGGCTGGCGAGCCAGTGGTCGACGGCAGCGTCCCCATAGCGATTACGCACGCGATCAGGCGTAAGAAATGTATTATACTTCCCCCAGTGCAAAGTAAAGGGAATGCCTGCCGCATCAAGGGCTTCCCAGACCTTGTTGTAGAATGCACGAGTTTCCGGGGTGCTCACCGCATCCATCTCCAGGACTGCCGTGGTGTCGAAGCGGGTGAATCCGAGCAGTGCCAGCGTGCCTTTGACAAAACGGTGCGAGAGTATTAGCGGCAGGACGACGTTTGCGTCTTTGTATATCCTGAAAGCGATTTCCATTGCCTCGATCGCACGGGAGACGGGCATGCCGACACCGCAACCGAGGGTCTTGCCCAAAGTCTTCTCGCCTCGGAAGAGGTCGCGGATGATCGTCTTTTTGAAATAAGGCGAAAACTCCGCCTCTACCTGGCTGTTGAGCAATGGCAGGGCCAGTTTATTCAGCGGGCTGGGGATTTTCCCGACCAGCGCGCCCATTATATCAAGGCCGGAGGCGCCCAAGCCGGGCTCGCCGGCGTTCCATTCCGGCGGTGTGTAATTATCCGGATCATAGGCCGATTCGTACATTACGAGAACGATGGCTTCGGCAGGGGGCGTACCCTCGTTGGGGTTGAAGAATATTTCAAAATGGTAGGGCTTGTCTCTGGGCACGGCGTTGGCTACCGCCGGCAGGGGAATCAGAGTTGGATCGCACGCGGCGATCGCGGCCTTGAGCGTGGCGTCGTACGGATGCCGGAACCGGATGGCATTCAGAATGAAAAGCGCACGCGTCTCGATCATGATGCCGTGAATAATGCCGAAAGAGCCCAGGCTCACCAGCGCAGCGTTGAAAAGCGTGTCGTCCTGTATGAAATCGGCGCCAATGCTCTGCGCAAAGGCAGGTTGCATCACAGGATATGACTTCCGCTCGAGATAGACATGCTTGTTCGGTCCAGTGATAAGGTGCAACCCGACGACCATCTCCTGCATCGCGCCGAAGTTGTAGGCGCCACCATGGGTTCCCGTCGAGACCGCGCCGGCGACGGTCTGGCCGTTATTTGAGCCGCAACCTTTGATCGACAAGCCGCTGGCAAAGAGGTATTCGTTCAACGCGGCAACCGAGTTGCCGCATTCGACGAAGCGCAGTTTCGCGGCATCGCCCGTATACCCCGAATCGGTCAGCGCATGCGGGACCTCGAACGCCAGCCGCAACGCTGTATTGTCGATCAGGCGGCCATTCGTCACGGCGACGGTGCTCAGCGACCATAGGCTGCCGTGCGCGCGCAGAGACTTGCCATCCCGAATGCAAGCCTGGATGATGTCCTGCAATGCCTTTGTCGCTTCATTGTAAGTGTCGAAAGGCGGCTTGTCGCCCCGGTCGATGCGGAAGACGTATTCTCCCTCAAGAGTCTGCCTGAAAGAGTCGTGCCGTCCGGTTTCCAGGATGGTGGGCCGGAAGAAGATTCGTCCATTCGAGCTGTTTTCGTGTCGTCCGTTGGGCATGTTCCTGCTTCCTTATCAAGAAACGTTCCGTGATCTTTTTCGTGGTACGGGGAGCGTACCCGGCCTTGTCGGCGGCGCTTTGCAGCGGAAGCGCACCTCCGTCGGCATCCAGAGACCCAGGGTGATAACTCCGGCAAGATCATGCGCCAGGGTATGGTAGACCACGACATCGTTGATACCCTGGCCGTGGCATTCCGCTGCAAAAACCTGGGGGTCGAGCATCAACCCCCAGAAATATGCATGCATGGTCTTTTTTTGGTAAGCCGCAGCCTGCCCTTCAGGCTGGATAGGGTCGGAATCCGGCACGCTGACCTGAAAACTGGCGCAGCCGGACAGGAAAAGAAGACTCATGCAGGCAGC
>JBDSOQ010000217.1:0-5672 GCA_039914755.1 Nitrosospira sp.
TCATCCCTGACGGGATATGTAACGGCGCAACATTCGAAAAATGGCGCAGGCAGGCCGAGCAGGAAAACCCGCGCCTGCTCTGTCTCACCCGGGAATACCTGATGCGTCATGAGGCGGGTAACGTTACTGAAGCACGTTTTCCCGATGGCACGGTCGTGGATAGTGTACGGCTGCCGTTTACCTATCGCTTCGAGCCGGCGCATCTATTGGATGGCGTCACCATTACCGTGCCGTTACCGCTCCTCAACAAGCTTCAGGCTGCCCAGTTCGACAGCCTCGTCCCGGGGCTGATCCGCGAAAAAATAACCTGGTATTTGAAAGCTCTTCCCAAACAAATACGCCGTCACTTGGTACCGATACCGGATTTCGTGACGCAGTTTCTGGAACGCCATGAGTCAACGGTTACAACTTCCGCCCCTGTACCCCTACCCCAACCTCTGACCGAAGCATTGGCGGATTTTATCTCGTCCAAGACAGGAATCACGGTTCCGCGGGATAGGTGGCACGACGAAAAACCCCCGCTGCATCTGCTGATGAACTATAACGTTGTGGACGATGCCGGGTGCGAACTGGCGATGAACCGTGATCTCGCGCAACTCAAGGCGCAACTTGGCCAGGCCGCGCAGCTGACATTCGCGCGGCTCGATTCGGGCGAGCGCAGCCCAATCGAGCGTGACGATGTGAAACGCTGGGATTTTGGTGACCTGCCCGAAGAAATCACTTTTATCCGGAACGGAAAGAAACTGACCGGCTACCCGGCGCTGGTCACACGAGAGGAAAAAGTAGCCATTCATTTGTTCGATACGCGCCATGCGGCACAAGCAAATATGCGCGGAGGCGTGCGGCAGCTGCTGCGCTTCGAACTCAAGGAGCAAATGAAACGATTGGAAAAAGACCTGTCGGGACAAAATCGATACCAGAACCAGGCTGTATTGCAATTGCAAACCCTTATCAGTCCCCCGTCACTCAGGGAAGACATGCTGGACGCCATCGCCGACCGCGCTTTCATCGGCGATGATGCAGTGCCGCGAACTGAAAAAGAGTTTATTGCCCAGCGGCAGCGAGCGAGAGCACGGCTACCCGCCGTGACTGAAGCTGTTATCCGGACGGTACAAAGTATCGCGGGTGAATACCAGGCATTGTCGAGTAGTCTTTCTACAGCGGGATCGGCTACTCCTAAACTTAAGGACAAGCTTTCTATTCAACTGCACAGCCTCGTTTATCCCGGTTTTTTAAATGCCACCCCATGGGAGCAGTTGCCACATTTACCGCGTTATTTGAAAGGCATGGTTTTGCGGCTGGATAAATATGCGGCCAACCCCGAGCGTGACGCGCGCCATGGTGCTGTTATTGCCGTGTTATGGAACCAGTATTAGCAGCGTATGGAAAAACATCTCAAGGCCGGAATCGACGATCCGGCCCTTGCCGGATTCCGCTGGCAAATCGAGGAACTACGCATCTCGCTATTTGCCCAGGAGTTGAAAACGCCCTACCCTGTTTCCGCCAAACGGCTGCAGAAACTGTGGGAAGAAATAAGCGCTTGAATCGGCGCGGGTACCTTGGCAGTATTCAGCTAAGCGGCAGATGGAAATTCACTCTCGAACTCCGTCAAATGCTGTTCTATGCGGTAGTTTGCCGCCAATCGCACTTCCCTGCCTGGATCGACCTGCATGATATCCACGCCCGCATTGGCGGTTTCTACGCACACAAAGCGTTCATAATCGTCATCTTTCAAGTCGCCCATTTCCGCCGAAATTTTTGCCCAAGGGTTCCACACTACCGCCGTTTTGCTCCCTGTGGATGTAATTCGTATCCGGCGGCCGAAGCCTGCGTCATCAATCAGCACCTCACCGTGTGTGCCCTGATAGATACGGTCGACTTCCGCATCGATTATTACCGAACCTGCCTGGAACTTTTGAACGCCATTATCCACTTTATCAATATACTTGATCCCCTCCAGGCCCGATATCGCTACCTGATCGATATGCCCTACCTTGAAATAAGTATGCAACGCCTGAGTTACGTGAAATGTATGGGCTGTCGGGTTGTGCGTAATCAATTCCAGGTTCAGCGATTCCCCAACAGTAATTTCCAGTGAAAGTTTGAATGAGTGCGGCCATATCGCCTGTGTTTCGGGTGTATCTGTCAGACCCAGGGTAATCTTGCATTCCGCATTCGTGGTGACTTCGGTTTCCATCACATTCCAGAGCCGGTTTCGCACAAAACCATGGGCTGGGCGCCCCAGCTGCTCAGGGTCCGGCCCGAACCAGGGCCAGCAGATCGGCGTTCCGCCCTTGATGCTCTTACCCGCCTGGTAATATGCAGTCTCGCTGAGAAACATCAGGTTATGCGGCTCATTGGCAGGCTGAAAGGACAAGACCTGGCCGCCATAAATAGAGATCAGAGCGCTTGCCTTGACGTTATCTATTTTGATGAAAGGGAATCCTCCCACACCTTCAATGAATTTGACCTCGTCGGCAATTCCGTATTCGGCATTCAGTTGTTCGATATTCATGGTTATATTCCATTCGGGTTTTATCTGGGTTTGACTAGATAGAAACAACCTGATAATAACATTCCAACGATTTGTTTGGAAGGATTTTTCCGGATATCGCCACCTATTCTAATATCATTAAAATATATGAGGAGATTATCGGAGCAGGATCAGTCTGGGGACGGCGTCGGCGCCAGCCCATACGATAGCGTTCTGGCCATACGCTTTCCCGAGCACACAAGATGCCTCAAGATCCAGCTCAAGCGCAAGAAAGCTTTTCTCCGCCGGCCACTTCCCGGAGGGATCGAAGCCTTCGCCCTCGATAATCCGGCCGGGCCCGACCAGGCTGCGCAGTTTGCCGAAAAGATGCGCGCAAGCCTCTCGATTTATATCAGGACTCTGAACTTGGCCGAATGGATTGCAAGCAGTGATGAACGCGGCACATTGATGACCCGAAGCGGAAAAAAGCTGCGATAGCGGCTCGGAATATTGATCTACGCGCAAGGTAATCGCGCCGGGGCCAAGGCCTGTCCGGTGGTCAGCCTGCCGGTCAACCCGATAGCGAGCTAAGCGGTAAGCGGCGACGAGGTCGCCGGCAATTTTAGACTGTGGCAAATAAAAATCCCGGTATAACCCTTGCAGCAATTCCTGATCTTGTTCCTGGTTCTCCGATTTATAAGAAAAAACGCTTCAGAAGTGTTTATCCAGCGAAAATGCCGGTTAGCCAAGATGCCGCATTACTTTGCAAGGGTTCCCGGCAGCGAAAACGTTCGGCGGGATATTTTTGGTTACGACGCTGCCCGATCCAATGGTTGTGCCTCGGCCAATCGTCAAACCAGGATTGATAATCGCACCGCCGCCAATCCAGACGCCATCTCCCAGTTCAATGGGTTTAGCCGCTTCCAGCCCCGTATTACGCTCTTCCGCCACCAGCGGATGCGTTGCGGTATAGATCTGAACACCGGGGCCTAGAAACACATTATCGCCTATGGTTACTTCTGCACAATCGAGCACCACGCAGTTAAAATTGGCATAAAAATTATCGCCGATGTGGATGTTATAGCCGTAATCGCAAAAAAAAGGCGGCTCAATCACCGCACGCTGGCCTAGCTTACCGAATAACTCCTGCAGAATAATCGATCGCTTATCAAGCTCGTCCGGCGAAGTATCATTGAATGTCTTCAGCGATTTTCTGGCGTGCCTTCTTTCCCTGCACAGCAACTCATCGCTGGACCGGTACAACTGCCCGGTGAGCATTTTGTGCTTTTCCGACTGATGGGCCATAAATTACCCCCGTGGCACAAGAAATCGACGAGTAAAACGAATATGATTTTTTATTGAAGTTTTAAAAAGTGCGCGCTCAAAGACCCTGCCACAGACTGCCCTCTTCCACGCAATCCATAGCAAGCTTGATCTTGCGTCAGCCGCTAGTTATGAGAGATCGCATTCGAATGCTGGCTCAAAAATTCTTGCGCATCACTCGCGGGATCGTGCTTCGAGCCCCAGCGCAACAACTCCAGGATCGCAGGCGACAGATCATGGCCTTTCTCGGTAAGTGTATAAATCACTCTACGCGCATTGTCGGGATCGCGCTGGCGTGAAACGATATTAGACTCTTCCAATTTTCTTAGCCGGTCGGAAAGTATGTTGGAAGCGATCTTCTCCGGTGACGTCAAAAAATCTCCGAAATACTGCTTGCGCATAAACATGATGTCGCGAATGACAAGCAGGGTCCACTTGTCGCCCAGGATATCGAGCGCACAGCTAACCGGGCAGGAAGAGCGTTTGATCTGATCTTGTTTAACCATAACAGCCTCAGCTTGTTATTTTAGTTGCACTATGCAATTAATCAATTATACTTTCCTTGCACAACTCATATACAGGATAAAATAAACTTGGCGGCAGATCGAATTTTTGCAGATGTAGAACGTCTTAAAATTATCCTGCCAAACCGGCAAAGCAGCAGCTAATGCTGCCGTAAAGGATTCAAAGCGCATTTTACTTTATCCGGGCTTCCGGAAAAAATCATTATGGCTGGTGCGAGTGAGATTTCTTCCACCAGCCAATGGCTTGGCCTCTGCTAAATCGTAACTCATGGAAGGGTTCATTGCAGCGGTGAGCATTATAAACAAAGAGGAGTAATTCAATGATGATCAAGGAAGTGATACGGGTCGGCGTATCGACTCTTGCGCTCGCCACAGCGCTCTACAGCGGCGCGGTGGCTGCGCATGGAAAAGTCTCCATGGAAGAAGACACCTGCATGCGCCGGCTTGGCGACAACAGCATGGTGCATCTAAGCGCCTACCAGCCTCAGTACGAACCCAGCGATCAGTACTGCACCGAAATCCCGAAGGGGGGCGACACTTTTCTGGTAGTGGACCTCGTGGATCCCGCGCTCCGTGACATACCGATAGGTGTGCGAATCGTCAAAGGGAGCCACGAGACAGAAGATGAAACAGTGACCTATTTGCGTCCGACCTACCATCCCGACGGTGTGATCAAGGGAGAGACCAGTCTGGATAAGGGTGAATATACGGTATTCATTACGGGGGAGGCGGTACCTCCTGTGCGCTATCAATATCCGTTGCGCGTAGAGCTGGTTAATTATGCGAAAACTTTTCGTGCCGCGATAGGGCCGCTGATCGCGGTGCTTCTATTGAGCTTGCTCGGGTATAAGGTCATGCAATCGAAGCGGGTGAAGCAGTGGCGTGCGTCCCGCCGCCCCTAGGCGCTATTTCGGCGGCAAAGAGCAGGAAGGGAAAACAAAGCTGTTTCCTGTTACATGACGTGAGATATGGCTCAGCCAGGGAAGCTGACAAACAAGGAAGCTGACAAAAGCGAGGCAGAAGCTTCCGTTATAGATTCTGCGTTATCGTATGGCTTTGTTGGAAAGTGCACCAAGATACGTTAAGGCGATAAAGCATAAGCTACGATGACACGGGTAGGTGTCGATGTGCTGGCGAAGTCCTTCATGGGGGAGGCATCAAGCTCCGTCGCCAGCTTCGATAGGCTAGCGATGATCTGCTTCGGCAGGCATCGCTAGCCATTCCCATTCTGTTATGGGGCGTTACTGATCGTGAGCCTTGTAACTCATTCCGACTTGTGTCCGGTCGCTGGTATGACTTGCTCCAGTAGCAAAGTACCTATGACAATGCACCCTGATTCTATCGTTTTTTTT
>JBDSOQ010000157.1:0-11202 GCA_039914755.1 Nitrosospira sp.
AAAACTGTTGCGCTGCTCCAGGGGGATTTGTTCGTCGGCGGAATGAGGCGAGAGGGAAAGCGGAACGCCATTTCGCCAGCGGCCGCAGAGCTTGGCGGCTATCAACTCCGGGTCGAGCCCGGTTTGACGGGCAGCTTCTGCCAGAAACTGTTCGAAGCCGTGGCAGTCCTGGGCCAGAACGCGAAAAGCCGCAAAGCTCCCGTTTCGGCCAAGCGCGGCGGGGGCAGGCACCGGATAAGTAAAGTCAGCATACTGGCTGGGGTAGCCGAGAATGAATTCTCCAGCCGGCGCTTTTGGAAGTACATCCCGCATCGCCGAGGGAAGCCCGCCATCGATAGACGGTTGCGAGAAACCGTCGCGATACCCGAAGTGTGCCTTGCTTTCATGCAGGCTTCGGGCTTCATGTACGGAAAGCTCGGACATTGCGCCGTGCGAATAAGCTTCCCTGAGCTGGGCGGTGACCTGCGCCAGCACATCCTCCGTCTGGGCGAAGAGGAGCAGCAGGATATGGAGATCAGGGCTGGCGAATGGATCCTTCCAATGCTCCGGGCTGCTTTCTCCTGTATCTCCCACCCGTTCAGCACGGGCTGCCGCCCCTGCCACAAATTCCTCCGGAAAGGATGCAAGCGAACAAGCGGGGAGCCCAAGTGCGGCAAGGCCTCTGTAGGTAAGCCCGACATTGAGGCAATACTGCGGCTTTACTGCCCAATCCGTGGCGGTAGCGAGCTTGGGCGCAACATTGTCGGTACCGGCAGGGCCATTATTGCCATTAACCAGTCCCCCCAAAAATCGTCTGGCAGGTTCCGCTTGTTCTACCTTCAAGGCAATGACGCGCAGGATCGGCATCGCATAAGTGCGAAGGATGAAACCCTGGATGTCTTCGTATGGCAAGTCAGGCATTGTAAAGGGTGTTGTAAGTAGAGGGTTGCCGGGGCTGCGCTCAGGTCTGACTGAGCGCAGCCTGGATATCCAGCACTGTTGCCTGTGGGTAGGCGCTGTAGAAAGGCGCGATGCCGCCCAGATCGTTGGCTTTTATATAGTCCCGGAAAGCATCGCGATTGCGTTGAACAGGCAAGGGCGGCGCGTCCTTCATGTGCTGGAGAAGCACGTTGAACACGTCGCCAATCTCGTCGATGAACTCATTAAGGTAGTCGTCGAACGAGCCATCGTACGTCGTAATTATCGCCAGCTTGGTATTATTTTCGAGGAACACAAAACGTGCAAAATGTACGATCTTGAGCTTATCGAGCGCAACCCAGATGGGATTCTGTTCTGGCGGTGCCGATTGAATTTCTTTTATTCGCTCATGGAGGACATCGAAGTCCTCCGGTGAGCAGATGGTCATGACCAGGGTGAGAGGGCTTTGTACCGCTCCTGGTGTCCCTGATATGGAGGTGCTGGCGTCAGGCGGGGGTGCTTTGTCGATGCCAAAATGAAATAGAGCCATGGAACTTCTCCTGAGATTGGCTGTGCGCTTACGGTTGATCTTCGAGTCCGTCGTTTTGCTATTGTAAATCTACGGAAGTGAAGCCGGAAAGATTCATAGCGGAGTAAACCGGTTGACTTGCCGTACCGTACGGCCAATACCCTCATTCATGCTCATCGCAAAAAAATATTGTTCCTTTGCAAAAATCGGCGAATAATAAACCCTAACGCAGAACTATGGGTTCTGAACGATGAATAAATTCCAGCTCACTTTCGCCGCCATTCTCTTGAATCTGTTTCTTGGAGATTCAGTTTGGGCGCAGGAGGAGGAGAATCCCAAGAGGGAAAAAGTACATGTTTTGAATCCAGCCGAGCAGATGCTCGGGCCCCACGATAAAGATATTACGGTTGAAGTTCAGAATGATGGCGACCATATCATTATTGATGTGAGTTTTGCCGTTCCGGTTGCGCCCCAGCAGGCATGGGCTGTCTTGACCGATTTCGAAAATATACCCCAGTTCAACCCTGGTATTCTATCCAGTAGAGTTACCCGCAGAACAGGCAACCATTGCCATGTTTCACAAAAAAGTATCACGAAATACGGTTTCATTGTCTTTTCGCTTGAATCCGTACGGGAAATAAAGCTTGTTCCCTTCGAGAGAATCCACGAACGCATGATCAGCGGAAATATGCGTAAATTGGAAGAGACTACGCAATTGCTGCCGGAGCGAAATCAAACGCGCATCCTTTACCACGCGGTTCTTATTCCCGGTATATGGGTTCCTCCAGCGGTAGGGAATGTGTTCATCAAACAGGAGGCGCGAGAGCAATTCCAGACGCTAATCAACGAAATTGTCAGACGGAAGCAATTGAAGACCGTCAGCCGATAATGCAACAATGATCTATTGTGCGAAGGGGGATGCCTTCTTTTCATCCATAAATGAAACAGAGGGGCGAAGGCGAAGATTGTTTTTTAGAGAAAAGAAAAGTGAATAGCGTGCGGGACCGAGTCGTTGCCACATTACCCCGATGAAGTGTCTCAAGCTCCGTTTTGCGTATCGCTTCTGTCGCGAGGGGGTGAATCCGGAGAGTGATCGCGACGCACGCCCGGGATCTCGATCACGTTGTCCTTGACTCTGTTGGATGCCACATCGGATGCGCTATCGCTCTTCCCGCTTTTGTGTAGCTGGTAAGCCTGGATCAGCAGCGAAATCCCGAACCAGCCAGCGATCAGCGCGAAAGGAACTACCATCAGCAGCGGTTCCACCAACGCCAGCACGGCCAGAACCAACAACGTAGCGCCGCCGGAAAGCATGATTTTCGCCTCGGCCGCGCCGAGGACAAGGCGGTTGGTAATGGCTGCCCCAACGGTATTGCCGACACGGATCGCGCCAGCGGTGAGCCTTCCCGCACTTCCGCTCTTGCCACTACCCGTAACCATGCGTTGAAACCTGGGGAGAGGTTCGGGTTCCGCCACAGGGCGGACACGGTCCTTTTCACTGAGCACGATTTCGGTAGCGTTGTCCAGATCCTGTAGATACATCTGTTCCATCTCATGTGCGAACCCCAGGTCTTCCACGGCAACATCCAATTCCCAGTTGCCAAGCCAACTGGCCAGATTGAGGTTGCTTGATCCGACGCGCGCCCAGCGGCCATCCGCGACGGCTGTCTTGGCATGCAACATCGACCCATTCCACTCAAATACACGCACCCCGGCTTCCAGCAAAGGCCGATAACCCGCGCGCGATATTGGCCGCAAGAACTTGAGATCGCCACTCGATCCCGGCACCAGCAAACGTACATCCACGCCATCCATTGCCGCGCCTCTCAGCGCCTGCACGTAGCTCGTGGTGCCGACGAAGTAGGCATCGGTAAGCCATAGCGTTTTTTGCGCCAATACCGCTATCAGTTGTTCCAGACGGTATAATCCGGCGGTGGCTGCGACGTGGCCCAACACTCTCATGTCGACTGTGCCCGCTACAGGAATTGACTTCTGGTCCGGCAGCTCATCGGCTGGAATTTCCGGCCCAGCCTCAGCCCAGGCGCGGGAAAAGGATTGCACCACATCGGCTACTACCGGGCCGCGCACTACGATGCCCGTATCGCGCCACGGCGGAATATCGCGTTCGGGATAACCTGTCCACATCTGCCCGACGCATAATCCGCTGACAAATGCAACACGATTGTCCACGGAAAGCGACTTTCGGTGAAGCCGGCTTACCCAGCCCAACGGGCTGTTGAAGCGTAGTGGATTGAAACAGCGCACCTCGACACCGCCATCGCTGAGGCGCCGCCAGAAGCTGCCGGATGTTTCGGTCAGGGCACCCATCCAGTCATATAGAACCCTTACCCGGGGGCCTTCTTTTGCTTTTGCGATAAGCGCATCGGCAAACTGCTGGCCAATATCATCGTCGCGAATAATATAATTCTCGAAATGAACATTCTTTTCCGCCGAACGGATTGCTTCAAGCCACGCGGGATAATTCTCGCTTGCATCCTTGAGGAGGCGGATGCTGTTACCGTGCACGAGCGGAGCCCCCGCCGCTCGTGAAAATGCCTGGGCGGCCAGAATCCGCGTAGATGGCGACGCCTCGCGCAAATGTTCTTTCAGTTTTACGTTTGCCATATGTTATCGCATCATGCGCGCGTATCGCGCAGCATACCTGCTTCGACCTGCCCCAATTTTCCGAACGACAGCTCGGGTACTACTCATCAACTTCCTCGCCGAACGTGAAATCGACATAGCACCGCATAGCGGCGATCAAGGGCGTGAGTCCCTTTTGCCGGTTTCTTCCGGATCTCATATATGCAGTGCAGTGCTCTGAACCTGCCTCCAGACTATGGCTGAGGTTTATTCCCTCTCTTTCTATAATGGGTCCACCTTGCGACCAGTCGAGCGACGGCTCCCAGCGAACATGATTGATGACGCAATGCGAATCAATTACGTGCACTTCCGTTGCACCATTTGCTTTCGCCGCCCAGTAATCGAGCAGTTCGTCTTTAAGCTCGGATACTTTCATAACCGTTCTCCTTTGGTAACTTTTTGGTTGGATCGCAGGGAATACAGCTTCTGCGTACGGCTCGCATAATCGTTCCGGTTTGCGTCGCTGACAAGATTCATGATGGAGTGAGAGCGCCATGATCCGACCCTCGTTTCATCTGGAATCATGAAATCGTCTTTGGTGTATCATAGCTATATGGTAAAGCTAGGGCGCTTTGAACGAATTTCGAATGCGATGGCGGCCGTAATAAGAACCCGTTCATATTCTAGTATACTGCGCGTACGCGATGACAAACGTTTGCAACCGCACAGACTTCAATACCCGTCCACCTATAATTTTAGCCATACGCTGCTTTAAGCGGGGGCCACAAAACCAGTATTTTTCTAACTTCAGGAGATCGTTAATGAAAGCACGGACATTGCTTTATGTGGCAACGCTTTTGCTGACCGTGCCCATGCTGTCTGGCTGCTGGCTGCTGGCAGCAGCTGGCGTAGGGGCTTATGGCGGCTACAAGGCAAATGAGGAGGGTTATACATTGCAGAACCCAGTCAAAAAGGAGGGAACCAAGAATCAGGAGGAGAAGAATTAAGCAGAAATTGAGCAGAAGTAGCCAGGCCGCAATACAGGCAGAAACAAACGCGCGGAAAGAATAACGGTTTTCATGGGATGCCTCCTGGATATTCTCCAGGCAGGCTCCGCTCGACCGATCCTGGTGAATTTCAATGTACCTTTGCTATTTTATTTTTTGACTTTTCGATTCAGACTGCGTGCGACTTTTTGTCTGCTCGGTTCTGCCACGCCACTACCCATGCTTCAAACTCGTCGGCGGCCATCGGCCAGGCATACAAGTAACCCTGGCCTTCCTTGCATAAGACGCTTTGCAGAAATTCCGCCTGCGCTTCGGTCTCCACGCCCTCGGCAATAATGCGCAAGCCGAGGCTGAGGCCCATGGCCACAATCGCCGCCGCGATGGCTTCGGCGTCAACATTGCCCGGCAGGTCCCGCACGAAGGACTGATCGATCTTCAATCTATCGACCGTAAACTGCCGCAGGTATGAGAGACTTGAGTAGCCGGTGCCAAAGTCATCGATCGCGACCTTTACTCCAAGCGCGTCCAGCTCCCGTAATTTTCCCAGGGTGGGTTCCACCCCCTGCATCACTACGCTTTCGGTAAGTTCCAGCTCCAGGTTGCCGTGCGAGAGTCCTGTATCCCTGAGCGCGCGCTCAACGGTAGTTACGAAATCGGTTTGGCGGAATTGGACCGCCGAAACGTTGACCGAGATACATATATCCAGTAACCCGCAGTCGCGCCATATCCGGGTCTGCCGGCAGGATTCGCGCAGCGCCCATTCCCCAATCGCGATAATCAAGCCGCTGTCCTCCGCGACGGGGATGAATCGAATCGGCGAAATGAGCCCGCGCATAGGGTGTTGCCAGCGCATCAGCACCTCCGCGCCGATTATTCGCTCTGTCGCAAGCTCGATTTGTGGCTGGTACACCAAAAAGAGTTCACCGCGTTCAGCCGCGCCTCGCAGATCGTGTTCGAGGCTGAGCCGTTCCATTGCCCGCACCGTCATGTCACATGAGTAGAATTGATAACGGTTCCGTCCGGCCTCCTTAGCGGTGTACATCGAAGCATCTGCGTTACGCAACAGAATATTGGATTCCTTACCATTGTCCGGATAGATGCAAATGCCGATACTTGCAGTCAGCAGCAATTCATGCGCTTCGATCAGATATGGCCGCGATAATCCAAAAATAAGCTTTCCCGCAACGCGTGCCGCATCCTCTGCCGTTTCGATCTCGCTCAATAGAACAACGAATTCATCGCCTCCAACCCGGCTTACCGTATCAACGCCACGAACTGAAGCCAGCATGCGTTCCGCGACGGTTTTCAGCAAATGATCGCCGATATCGTGACCAAGCGAATCGTTGATCGGCTTAAAACGGTCGAGATCCACGAACAGCACGGCGAGCCGGCCAGAACGCCGTTCGGCACGTTTAATCGCGACCTTCATGCGATCCGCCAGCAACGCGCGATTGGGAAGCGCAGTGAGAGGATCGTAGTGGGCGAGTTGCATGATGCGCTGTTCGGATGCCTTGCGTTCGGTGATATCGCGCGCGAGAACAATGAAGTGAGGCTCCAGTTCGGCACTCAACTGCTTCCGGGAAACGGAGAGTTCGAACCACAACTTGCCTTTTTCTCCTGAAAGCTCCAGTACCACTTGCTTGCCGGAGGACAGTCCTTTTTTCTGGGCCTCCAGCAATGCTGACAGGACAATGTCGGCTGCGCCCGGCGGAAGGACATCTGAAATTTTTTTGCCAAGGAGATCTTCAACAGGAGAACCGGGCAGATAAGCGCGAGCGGAATGATAGGCATGGCAGCAACCGTCGAGGTCGAGCTCGAATAGCAGATCGGGTATGGCATCCAGCGTGGCTTGCAACTGACTTCGCGCCGCAAGAATTTCAGCTTTTTGCCGCTCCTGCGCGGTGACGTCGCGGATCATGGTGACAACGTAATGCACTTTGCCATTATTGCTGTGCACGCATTTGACATCCATGTTGGCCATTACAATCGAACCATCCTTGCGGATGAAGCGCTTGTTCGCTGCGTAGCCTTCCGATTCTCCGCGCAGGACACGTTCCAGATCGGTGGTGTCTTTTTCCATGTCCGCCGGATATGTCAACTCAACCAGATTCTTTTCGGCAAGCTCCTCGTGGGAATAACCGAGCATTTCGCATAACTGGTTGTTGAATCGCAGCCAGCGCCTGGTATCGGGAGAGATGATTGCCATACCGATAAATGGCAATTCGTAAAAATACTTGAGGAGACGGTCTTGCTCGGCGGTGCGGATAATCAACGCCAGTTGATGAGCGCGCTGCTGCTGACGCCAGAGCAACAACAGCATTACGCCCACTGCAGCCATCGCTATCAAGATTACTACGCTGACCCAGAACACCAGGGTCCATAATTGGGCAAGTACTTCGCTATGATCGATTTTTGCAAGCAGCTGCCAGCCAGAGCCGGAAATTGGCCGGTAGACGGCAACGACCGGCTCACCGCGATAGTCGGTTCCACTCGCCGTCCCACGCTGGCCTTCTCGTGCTGCAATGGCGCCGGTCAAATCTTCTCTCGCGGCTAACGATTGGTGTTGCGGAGTGCCGCCTCCGGCGTGGCGCAACTTATTAAGATAGGTAATATTTTCACCTTCTTTACGGACTAGCAATGTCTCCGCACTGGGGCTGCGGCCCGGCCATTTCTCAACCAGCGGAACCAGGAATTGCTCAAGATCCGCGCGCAAAACGACCACCGCCACAGCCTCGTCGCTCATGCCATCGTGAACCAGAGGCACCACGATATCCAGCCGTGCTTCCCCACGTTCGTCCAAGAACAGATCACTGCTTTGTATCTCGCGAGTCTGCAAGGCAGCAGGCAGCAATTTCCTGGTAATAGCGGGTAGTTTGTGCGCGTCGCCCAACGCCAGCAGAGGCTGGCCTTCTGTATCCATCAGCAGTACAGACTCGTAGCTATAAGCCTGCCGAACCGCGTCCAGACGGCTCCGAATAAGCTGTTGCAGGCGCCCATCCTTATCGCGTTTCAGATTTACTATCCGCTCGATGAGCGCCTGGCTCATCACTAATGCTTCCGCATCCCCGTGCCGCTCGGCCAACCAAAGCTCGATCTGTTCTGCTTTAAGATCAACGATAGTTTGAAGATCTGCGTACGCATCCCGCTCTAGTTGTGGCTCATATACCTTGACGATGCCGATGCTGACCAGGGGCGCGACCATTGCCAGCGAAAAAAATATCAGCAATAACCGATTTGGGGAGACGCTTCCGGGGTCAGGCGCCGGTACGTCCGACGGAATGGCGGTGCTTCGCCCCCATTTAAGCAGCAAATAAAACATGACACTGCTGATCGCGACAAGAATCAGTTCTTTCGCGAGATAGGCGCGGCTCCGCAAAACCGGATCATCAAGGGAGAGCGAGATCGAATAGCCCGCAACGACGATCCATAGCGTTGAAAAGGCGACGTAGAGCAAAACGATGAGCCATGGGTTGCGACTCGTCATATTACGGTTGAGCAAGGAAGAAACTTTATCATCGGATATTAAAAAAGCGGAGGCCACTCCAGAGATGAGAACGTTCCTGTTGATGATGTGTGATTCTTCCGGTCATCTTGCTAACCATGAAATAATGGCGGGGCTTCCGCCTGTAAGTTGAGCATAAGAGCAAAGCGCTGCTCTGTGTGATGGCTAACACAACTTAAAGGTATTTCTTCTCCACGAGAAGAAATACCTTATAACGAGCACGAAAAACGCAAGCGATCTGCTTTCTTGATTGGGCCGACGGTTCCCGTCTTATCCAAAAGGCCCATCTTAGCTATACTATGCGTACTGCTGGGGAGGAACATCATGAAAAACCGAAATGCCGTCGTCGTCTTCATTTTATCCATTTTGTTTACTGTCTTCATCTCGCCGGGAAGTGCGTCCGCTGGAAGCGCCTGTCATGATATTCTTACGAATGGGTTCTACAGCGAATATGCCCGGATCGACGTTCGGCTGAGAGACCGGTCGCTATACGCGGAATTATGCTCCTCCAATTTCGCGCAAGCCTTGACCGCAATCAAGCGCGCGCGTCGATCCGGCGATGATGGCTCGTTAGGTCTTTCATATGGGCTCTTCACCCTCGACGATGGCGGAACGAGCACCGGTGCAAACTCCGGGGCAGGCTCATCGGGCCTGGTCTTGAACGAAGAGCGATTCATGCAGTGGAAGAGCGGCTACTGCTCGAAGAATTCAGCAGTGGATTCATCCCAGGCAGCCGAGTTTTTCATGCAGAAGGCAGCTGCCGGACATCCAGTCGCGTTGAAGGCTGTGGAGGCCTGGTCCACTTGCATGCAGAAGCGCGAAGGCCTTACATGCTGGGCCTCGCCAAACCTATTGCATAACGAAGAGTTTCTGCTGAATGTCAAGTGGACAAAGACGGGTTCCGCACAACCTCAGGCACAGCCCGAAGTGCGGCATTCTTTCCTCACCCGGGGTGCTGTCTCGAAATTCGAAGGCGCCGAAGCCCGGAGGATTTTACCGGTTGGATATAAATTAAACGCGGGAACGTCGCAGATTTCGGTCACACGCCCAGTGGATAAGGCAATATTTGCCAATCTCACGATAAACCATGAGGACGTGGAACACAGCTGTAGTGCTTTTATACCAAGTGACAGCGACTTTACACTTTCAGCACCTTTCGTTAACCGATTGAAGTTCAGGTATCCAGGCTAATAGTAGCGCTGCTTACCTCAGCATTACCACACCCTTGAGAACGTCCGCGAATTTCTGGGCACGGTAGTCCGGAGCCACATCCTTATAGGATTTCGCGCCCTGGTTGGAATCAATGAAGATATTCCTGATGCCGAGCAGCTTCGCTCCGTAGATGTCCCGGAACATGTCATTGCCCACCCAGATCACTTCCGCCGGCTTGAGATTCATGTTGGCGAGCGTTTGTTGAAAAAGGCGGGAGTCGGGTTTTCTGAAGCCGTAGTGGCTGGAGATAACGACAGACTCGAAATAGCCATCCAGTCCGACCGCACGGATTTCAGGCACCGCAAAACAGGACTGGGCATCCGAGATGAGCGCCAGGCGGTAGCTCATCCGCAATTCATTCAACACTTGCTTGACGTCGGGATATAGCTGAAGGCGATTGCAGGATACGCCACGGTAAAGGTGAGAAATAACCTTTGCTACCTGCCCCCGGATGGACCCTGATCTAATGTTTTCCTGCATGAGTAATTCGTTCCATATGGCTTCCACATCAATTTCCGGATATTTCTCGCCGCGCGCTTCCTTCTGCTGCTTCATGATTTGATAGTAGCGCTCCTTTACTTCCCAGCGGTGCAAATATACGCCCTGGTAGGTCAGATAGTGAGCAATCGCGCGGTAGATTTCCTCCATCGACTCATTGGTCTCGATATCGATCAGCGTGCCGTAAAGATCAAATAAAATGCCTTTTATCATCGTAAGTTACCTCAACGTTTTTCTGGCTTCATCCAGTAATCGCCGGCTATATTTTTTATCGATCCATGCATTACGGGCAATGCGCAGGAGGGTGAGCCCCGAATAAAAAGGGATACGCCGCGTGATAGCGCTGAAAGCGGCGTCCCGATCAGGGAAGTGACAGGCATACTCCCATAAAAAGTGCCCGATAAACGGCTCGGCCAGCCATTTATCCCCGGTTCTCTGCATGAAGAAATGCTGAAGTTCTCCGACCACCCTCCCAAGATCAAAAACCCTGTCCGCCGATTTCATCCGTTCCAGATCGATAACGATCACCCAGGGGCCGTCGCCAAAGAGAATATTAGCTGGAGTGACATCGCTGTGAACAAGGACCTGCCGGTCTTCCCACATGCAGGCTTTCTCCCGCCACCGGTCCTTGAACCGGTAAAACTCCAAAGCTTCGGCTCGTCCAACCCGTTGGGCATTAGTCAATTGTTCCATAATGCGATCAAAATATACACCGTCTTTGTTGAAGTCCACTTTACTATCCTGCACGGTTCGGTTGTGCAGCGTGGCGAGAAAATAGGCGAGTGCAGCAAGTTTTTGAAAAAGAATATCTTGAGCGTTTTCGCGAATTGCCTTGACAATAAAGTCCGCAAGCGACGTGCCATAGCAGAATTCTTCCACCAAAACCTTATTCAGATCGGCGTTTCGCCCAAGGGGGCGCGCGACATAATGGGGATAACCATTAAAGCCGATGCTTCGGAGATAATTCAGATTGT
>JBDSOQ010000143.1:0-3779 GCA_039914755.1 Nitrosospira sp.
CTTTATAGCCACCGATTCATCCTCGCCGATACCGCCTGACAGGAATACTACCTCACCTTGCGTCTGCGTGGCCGGCAAGGATGTGCCCGGGCTCGTGTTATCGTTCCCGGCAAATCCGGATGTCGAAAAGACGGCGAGAAATATCAAGGCTAAAGCTGCTTTCGTGATTGAAATCCTCTTCATGAGCGACTCCTCGTTAATGAAAAAAATGCCTGGCGACAGCAACGCGTCCTGCCCGGCAACGCGACAACATGCCGTGCCCGGCATCCCCTTGTCACGTGGGTAGCGCCGCATTCGGCCGATACGTTTTCATGCTTGGACGGACGCCCCGGTCAAGAGATTTTGCCGGCCTTTTCGTCTTTATCCCCGGAAGGATTATCTCCGACACTTTTTCCAGGGTCCTTGCTTTCGGCAGTTGAAGGGGACGAGCAGTGGCTCGAGCCTAAAATATTGGATGGTATTCCCCTGCAATCGGTATCCTCCAGGCCATGCTCGATATCGTCCGCCGCTTGTCCCATCACGGCACGTCCGAGCCCGGTTTCATTAGGATTACCGGTCGCCGTGGCGCCGGTCGTTTCGTCCCGCTCGTGCGGGAGTAGCGACTCCCCCTCCGCCTTCACATGCCACTTCTGCGCGGAATCGGGTTTTGTAAGCTTTACGTCTCCTGTCACCAAACCGGTTTCTTTGCAATTCGTTTCCCCCGTGGGCGCTTCCTTACCTGGGTGCCTGCTTGCGTTAGTCATCACTTCCCCTCCTCAGCATTGTTTAGTCCGATAGTGGCCCTAACCTATACTTTGTCGCGAATACGGTACAGCATTTGCACTCGCTGTATTCCACCCCACACAAACCGCGTCGCCAGATAGCCGACAATCGGCCAGCAAATACGTCAAATACGTCAAATACGTCAAATACGTTGGACACGTCTGTGCGCTGACGTACTGTTCATAAAGGAAAATTCGCTTACATTTATTCACGAAATTACAGGACAAATCAAGATCCGTATGAATTGACCGATTTTTGAGTCATCTCTTATTGACTACACACTGGCTACTACGACGCAACGCGCCTTTGCGGTTAGGATTTTTGACTGCGCTTTGATAAAAAATATGTCTTCTGATAGTCGTCTTGTTTCCCCGCATGCACGTATTGGAAAGGTCGTACGACATTGCTGCACAACTGAAACAACGCAAAAACAGGTGGCTGATGCTCCGCCAGGGCTTACAGATTTTGCTGCTGAATGCAAACCCCATTATCGCCTGGCGCCAAGTTGCACGCCGCTGTGCTGGCCAGTGCATAACGCGCGGAGCCGGCAAAACGGCGAGGCGGAGGCATGGCCACTTACGAGACTCCCCATCCCTACTGATGAGCCGGATACGGGCATAAAGATTCCAGGGGGGCCGGCATCGCGACGCACGATGTCGATCCGGGCCATCTTCGGTAAAAGGGCGCACCGCGAGGCCGCGCGATTAAATAGAGGCATCAATCAATAGGAGATCAACATGAACGTGAAACATATCCAGAAAATAATCATTGCAGCAATTTGCAGCTTTTCCTTGATCGGCGTAGCAGCAGCCCAGAAGGATATGACGAGCGCTCCCGGAACGAATACAATCGGCGAGGATATGACGAGCGCTCCGGGAACCACCGCTGCCCCCGGCGCCATTACCACTGCTCCCGGAACGAATACGCCCGCCGAGGGTTACAACAGTGCTCTCGCACCCACTGCGGCTGAGTCCGGTCTCATCGCCACTGGCTGGCGCGTATCGAAACTTAATAAAGCAACCGTATATAACGACGCCAATGAAAAAGTTGGAAAAATTGATGATTTTATCGTTACCAAAGATGGATCCTTGACTTTTGCCGTTGTTAACTTGGGCCGATTCCTGGGGTATGGAAATTATCTGGTTGCTGTTCCCATACATAGATTCTCTCAAATCGTTCCCAAGGTAATTCTTCCTGGAAAGACCAAAGCGGATCTGGAAAGGCTGCCCAGATTCGAGTATAAGCTCATCCTCGGAAAATAATATGACATCCGGGAGCTGTCGCGACGGTTCCTGGCCGTGAAATCGTTTTTCCTTCTTCATATTGGAAGCTCGCGTTCCAGGAGTGGAAAGTTTTGGCCAGCTCATTTGCGACGCGAGAAAGAATATGCGCCGCAACATTTAATTAAAACATGCTCAGGTATAAAGTCAGTTCGGTGAAGTAGGTCGCGCTAAAGCGGTCGCGGGAAGCGCAAACAAGATTTTGCCAGGCATGTTCTCGCAGGATTTAATTTATAGAAGCTTGCTTATGATGGAATATAAAGATTATTACAAAATAATGGGTGTCGCACGCGATGCTTCGCAGAGCGACATCAAGCGCGCATACAGGAAGTGAGCGCACCGCGAGGCCGCGCAATTAGATAGTGGACATCAATAGGAGACCGACATGAACCTGAAGCGTATCCGAAAAATAATTATTGCGGTAATTTGCAGCTTTTCCTTGATCGGCGCAGTAGCAGCCCAGAAGGATATGACGAGCGCTCCCGGAACGGATACAACTCGCAAGGATATGAATAACACTCCTGGAACCACTGCCGCTCCTGGCATGACGAATGCTCCCGGAATGAAACCAGACCGCAGGCCGATGAGGAGTCCTGCTCCCGGGCCCAATGCTGCTCCTGGCGCCATTACGACAGCTCCCGGCATGGATACGCCCGCCGCCGATAGCAACGGCGCCGCGCCGGACACGGCCCAGTCCCGTCTTATTGCCAGCGGCTGGCGCGTTTCGAAGCTGAAAAAAGCAACTGTCTATAACGACGCTAACCAGAAAATTGGAAAAATTGATGACTTTATCGTTACCAAAGACGGGTCTTTGACATTTGCCGTTGTTAACCTGGGTCGATTTCCGGGCCGTGGCACCTATATGGTCGCGATTCCCACAAATGACTTCTCACAAATCGTCCCTAAGGTCATTCTTCCCGGGAAGACCAAAGCGGATCTGGGAAAACTGCCCAGATTCGAGTATAAGCTCATCCTCGGGAAATAATATGACGTTCGGGAGTTGTCGCGACGGCTCCCGAACGTAAGATCGTTTTTCCTTCTTCATATTGAAAGCTCGCGTGCCAGGAGCGCCAAGTTTTGGCCAGCTCATTTGCGGCTTCAGGAAGAATGTATGCCGCAACATTTAATTTAGAATACGATCCGGTATAAAGTCAGGCCGTAAAGCGGTCGCGGTGAAGCGCAAACAGGATTTCGCGGGCAATGTTCCCGCACGATGCAATTTATAGAAGCTTGCTTATCGATGGAATACAAGGATTATTACAAAATAATGGGTGTCGCACGCGATGCTTCGCAGGACGATCTCAAACGCGCGTACAGGAAGCTGGCGCGCAAGTACCATCCGGATGTAAGTAAGGAACCCCAGGCTGAAGCCCTCTTCAAAGAGCTGGGCGAGGCCTATGAAGTTCTCAAGGACCCTGAAAAACGGGTCGCATACGACCAGCTCGGCACAAACTGGAAAGCAAATCAGGAGTTCCGCCCGCCGCCGGGCTGGAATGCCGGTTTCGAATTTTCGCAGCAGGGATTTACCGGGGGGGACGCTTCGCAGTTCAGCGACTTTTTCGAATCATTGTTCGGCCGGGGCTTTCATTCGCAGAGCACCCGGTCCGGCAGCGCGCCAAGCGCTGGCCGAAGCCCATCCTATCACGCGCCGGGTGAGGATCACTATGCGAAAGTAATGATCGACCTGGAGGATTCCTACACGGGCGCCACTCGCACCATCTCGTTGCAAGTGCCCGA
>JBDSOQ010000131.1:0-6058 GCA_039914755.1 Nitrosospira sp.
GCGGGGAGCGTCCTCTGACGGTCACTGCAAGTATCGATTATGAGATTTCCAAGGAAAGGCGCAAGGGATTCGAGAATTTCTCGGGGACGGCGTTGGGTGTGCGCGGAAACATGCGCCGCAACGAGGACGATACAGTCTCCAGCTTCAGCCAGTACGTACAAGCCGAGTGGCAGTTTGCGTCAGCGTGGATACTTTCTGCCGGCGTACGCCATACGGAAGTGAAATTCAGGTCAGAGGATTTCTTTATCCGGCCCGATAACACCAATGACAGCGGCAATCTGACTTTCCGCAATGTCATTCCGATACTGGGATTATTGTATAAGGTCACGCCCACGCTCAATCTGTACGTCAGTGGGGGAGAAGGTTTCGAGGCGCCGACTTTTTCCGAGCTTGCCTACAGGCCGGACGGTGCAACAGGTCTCAATTTTGCGCTTCGGCCGAGCAAGAGTCGGAATGTCGAGGCAGGGGTTAAATGGCTGGCTACGAGCAATACACGCGTCAATCTGGCGCTTTTTGAAACGCTGGTTAGCAGTGAGATACTGCCCGCGACGAATTCCGGCGGCCGAACCACGTTTCAGAATGCGGCCGACACGAGGCGCCGCGGTGTCGAATTTTCAGCCGACTCTCGTTTTGGCGCTGATCTCTCCGCCTATTTATCTTATACGTACCTCGATGCTGAATTTGAGGATTCGTATACGTATCTCCGAACCGGAGGACTTTCCACAACCGTAGCCAACGGTAATTTCCTGCCTGGCGTGCCCCGCAATACCGCTTATATGGAGTTGGCATGGCGGCGCGGCCTGCCCGGTTTCTCGGCGGTAGCTGAAGCGATCTATCGCGACAAGGTTGTCGCGAACGATACGAATACCGAAGCCGCTAAACGATATGGCATCGCAAATATCCGGTTCTCCTATTCACATCAGATCGGCGGTTGGAAGCTCAGCGAATTCTTGCGGTTGGACAATATCACCGATACGCGATATGTGGGTTCGGTAATCGTGAACGAAGGGAACAGCCGCTTTTACGAACCTGCGCCGGGGCGGAACGTAATGGTGGGCATGAGCGCAAGATATACGTTTTAACCAGGAGTCATTTAAGTCTTGTGCGCTACCGTACCGAAACGCGCGGCGACATCCCTATAATAAAAAACTGGAGATTATGGGGGAAATAATATGGACGGGCTGCGTTTAAATTTCCGCATTATTTTATGTGTTGTTTTACTACCCGGCGCAATATCACTTGCCTCTGCAGCAGGTTCCTTCGTCCAGGTGGCGCAAGCAAGCTCGTCGCCCGATACGATACCCGCCGGCGAGGAAAAGACAGCTAAAACGCGGGCGCTGGAGCTGGGTGCAAAACTTTTGCAGCGCAATTCTCCATTAAAGCCATTTGACATCTATCTTGTCGGTTTTCATCCAATGAAGGATTCTCCGGAAGACCAGATGGAGGCCCATCATTACTGTCATCAGGTGAACGAGGATTTTGCACAGTGCATATTATTCGATGACAATACGGAGGACGCGAACCTGAATGGCATCGAATACATTATTTCCGAAAAGCTTTTTGCTACCTTGCCTGAAGCCGAAAGAAAATACTGGCATCCCCACAATGGTGAAATTCTTACCGGACAGCTTGTTGCGCCGGGTATTCCGAAAGCTGCGGAAAAAGCGCTGATGAAGGGGAAGATGAACAGCTATGGCAAAACCTGGCACGTCTGGAATACCGGTTATGAAGGAAACACGGGCGACAGCATACCGTTGGGTGCGCCGATGCTGGGCTGGTCTTTCAATCGCGATGGCGAGGCGATACCTGAGCTGGTCGAAAAGCGGGATAAAGAGCTGAAATTGAACACTGCGGAGACGCGTAGACAACGCAAGGACCTGGAACAGTTCGCCAAGCCCCAATCGGGCGTTGACGATCTCAAAGGGAAGTTCGCCCGCCCCACGAAAGATATCCCGGGCGTCATCGATCGGAAGGGCGCTGGCAAGGTTGATTAGACAGTGGCTCCAGCTTTACCGGCTCCGCGGCAATTATCGTGGGATAGTTTTTTTCGACCGGATTCCCGAGATGCCAATGCAAGTCAACTATTCCCGATCATCATATCTTTCGGGGTACGGCTTTCACTCAAGCCCTGCTCCGCACCGCCAGCATAATTGAAAATTGCGCGGGTTTTCCTCTGTGCATGCCCGGCAGAACACGACGCGCGTTTCAACCGGGGTTTTTTCGAAAGCCCTGACAATTGCCTGTCCTCTTGCAAGATCATTATCGTGAACGACCCACACCTCCGGATAAGCATGGGTAAAAGGGATATCTCCGAGGCCACCCTGCGCGTGTTCATTAAATAGTCTTGCGTCTATGTTGGCATGCCCGAGGAGATCGAGCTTGATTTGCGCTTCCATGAGGTTGGCGGCAGTACAGAGTTTTTTCATATTCGAAATTTCCTGCACGGTTATTGCCTGCAATAATTCTCTTCAGGGCATCGCAGATAAATCGGCGCGCATGAGCGATCTGCCGATCAGCATAACATAGAAAAAAATATCGCAGTTCAGGCGACAGAAGCCGCCGGCGAGCGGGGGGAACGACGAAGGCGGCAGTAAAAGATCGGATCTTCATCCAGAAAACTCTTCGGCGGAAACCAAGCGCTACTGGCTGTAAATCAGCGCTAATACCCACTAATCGGTTGGGGTAGTAGCCAATGTTCGTCCATGATATAACGGCTGCTGAGCTGTCAGTGCGGATATGTTGTAATCGGGTTTAAGTGTAATAACGAAATTATTTATCGCCGCTGCCGGGCTCGATGAGCTGGGCGAATTATGGCGGTCGTGACATATCAGGAAGCTCGAACTTCCAGGATGAAATAGGGTGTGATTGACCACCGCCCGGAGGCTCTGGTTCGTGTGATCGATTTTCCTGCTCTTCTTCCTGCTGCCGATGTTCATGGATAAAAGCCGGGGGAATGAAACCATACCAAGGAGGTCTGAATGATTGCATCGCGAAGAATGCGTATTTTAGGCGTGATGGTTGCCCTGATGGGCTCATGCTGCGCTTCAGCAACCACTTGGGCTGACAGCGACCTGCTTGTCGCCGCCAGAAGGGGTGATCTTTCCCAGATCAAAACACTGCTTGGAACCAAAGCCAATGTAGATGCCAGAAGGGGAGATGGCTCCACGCCATTGATGGCAGCATCGACTACAGGTCATCTGGCAGTAGTGCAAGCATTGCTTGCCGCGAAGGCTGATGTGAACGCCAGAATGACCAACGGCGCCACCGCACTGATGGCGGCGGCAGCAGTGGGCAACCGACAGGTGGTACGGGCGCTTCTCGATGCGGGAGCCGATGTGAACGCCAAGGCAAACGATGATTTGACGGCGCTGCTGATCGCATCGGAGGGCGGTTTTCCCGGGATCGTACAGGCACTGCTTGCCGCCAAGGCCGAAGTCAATGCCCGCACCGGCAATGGCGTTACCCCGTTGATGGCGGCGTCGCAATAAGGATACCGGATGGTCGTGCAAGCGTTGCTCGCGGCCGGGGCCGATGTGAATGCCAGGACAAATGATGGCCTCACAGCGCTGCTGATAGCGTCGGAGAATGGCCACCAGCGGGTGGTTCAGGAACTGCTGGCCGTCGGCGCCAACGTCAACGCGGGCATGGACAATGGCACAACGCCCTTGATCATGGCATCGCAGAATGGGCACCAGATGGTGGTGCAGACATTGCTCGGTGCGAAAGCTGAAGCAAACGCCAGGACAAAAGATGGCCTCACGGCTTTACTGATGGCATCGGAAATGAATCATCCGGACGTGGTGCAGATGCTGCTCGCCGCCAACGCCGATGTGAACGCCAGAACGAGCAATGATGTGGCCGCATTGATCGTGGCGGCGCAGGAAGGTCACCTGATGGTGGTGCATGAGCTGCTTGCCGCCAGGGCCGATGCGAATGCTCATGCAGATAACGGGGTGACCGCTTTGATACTGGCATCGGAGAGGGGCCATCATAAGGTGACACAAGCACTGCTCGCGGCTAAACCCGATGTCGACGCCAGGACAACCGACGGGGTTACCGCGCTGATGGCGGCGGCGAAGGAAGGCCATCAGTTGGTAGTGCATGAGTTGCTGGAAGCCGGGGCCGATGCGAACATCAAATCGAACAGCGGTATTACTGCCTTGATGGCGGCGGCGAAGGATGGCCGGCAGGAGGTGGTATACGTGTTGCTTGCCGCCGGCGCAGATGCAGATGCAAAATCAAAAGATGGCTTCACCGCGCTGATGATGGCGTCTCAGGATGGCCGCCAGGAGGTTACACGCGCGCTGCTCGACGCGGGCGCTCGCTTGAATGCCAAGTCAAAGGATGGCGCTACGGCGCTGAAGATAGCGATGCAAAATGGTCACCAGGAAATAGTGCAACTCCTCGAAAAGGCTGGTGCCAAAAAATGAAACGGCGAGTTCTTCCACATGGCCGGGCTTGGTCACGGCTCGCTGCAGAGGGGCTCCTTCTCGGAGGAATTACTTCTTTATGGCAATATCTCAGCCTGAGGTGTCGCTCGGTTTGCCAGAGGTCGTGCTCGCCATCCCGTTAATGGATCGTCTCAAAGCGTTGCCACGCGAGGTCGGCAATTTGATATCCTCATCTCTCCAATGTGCTTTATTAAGCCTTAAATCCGCCCGTAGCGGCTCACCAAAAAGGTGAAGCTCACGGAGTACGAAAAATTCTTTCAGTTATAGCGCTGAACTGGCAAATGAGCGGTCAACTGCCGGATTCAGGTTGATTTATGGCGGAGTTTCATCAGGGCAAGTCAGTGGTGCCGGAGCTTCAGCTCCCATTGAGGAGACGACGTGCAAAATACCAGAACAATTCTTGTGGCAACCGATCTATCCGAGTTTTCCGGCCGTGCCGGGACACGCGCCGCAATGTTGTGCGCCAGCCTGAACTGGAACTCGGTCGAGCTGTTGAATGTCAAGGAAGGTGGCTTACCCAACGCGCTGGGGCTTGTCCTCAAGAAAACGCCCGCAGTGGCCAAGGCCGCCTTGGTGGAGCGCGCCGTGCGCGAGTTGCGGCATATCTGCAGTCTGTTGCAGGACAATTATGATGTTCGCTGCACCAGTACCGTCAAGTTTGGGCGGCCCGAGGCGGAAATCGTTGCCAGGGCAGATGAATTGGCTGTGGGGTTAACGGTTATAGGCGCGCACGGCGGCAATTTTTTTACTGACCTTTTTCTCGGCAACACCGCCGATAAACTGGCCCGCATGAGTAAAACTCCCTTGCTCCTGGTAAAGAACCAGATCACGGAACCCTATCGCCGGGTGTTGGTTCCAGTAGACTTTTCTGAAAATTCGAGGCGTGCGGCACAAATGGCGCTGGAAATTGCGCCGGATGCGCACATAACTTTCCTGCACGTGTTCGACGTCGTGCTGGAAGAGGAAATGCATTACCTGAATGCTGCTCATGACACTATCCACGATTACCATGTCAAGGCCGCGGAAGATGCGCGTCTCGATTTAAACGAATTTATAGTGGGCCTTCAAGCAGGTCGCGAGGCTGATCATCGGCTTGGCCGCCACTCTTTGTTCCGGACAGTTGCTTTCGGTCATCCGGGGCATGTCATTTACGACCAGGCCAAATCTATAAAGGCGGACTTGATCGTAATGGGAAAACATGGACGGTCCCGTTTCGAGGAGTTGTTGCTGGGAAGCGTCTCACGCCATGTCATCGAGCAATGTTTTTGCGATGTGCTGATTGTGACGGGGCCGGTCCAACCGGCGTAGCGAAAAAGAAACCTGGCCAGCTCTTCCCGGCGTTCCCCGAACTCAGCAACGCGCAACGCCGCCCTTTTCCGTCTACAATAAAAAATGAGCTGAAAAGTGGAACCAGCATCTCAATCTCCGCGATATTCCAGTTCAGAGAACATCCGTTATTTAGTGCTATAGGAAATAACCTATGGTTCGTGCTCTTGAAATAACTGGACTCCTCCGGTTGGCGTTAACCATGGTCTTCCTGGTGACGTCTGTGTCCGGATGCGCCAGTTTCAAGGAAATAAAAGCATTTGCGTCGCTTTCGTCGAGTG
>JBDSOQ010000022.1:0-15669 GCA_039914755.1 Nitrosospira sp.
TTCCATATTGCCGGCACGCTCGAGGTAAGCTCTTCGAAGGAACCCATCAAGACCGAGGTCAAGGAGATCCGGTATTCCAAAATGGAGAATGATCCAAAAGGCATTATCGGGGCTTGGGTACCTGACCCGGCTGTCATCAAGATACAAACCTACTTTTTCTTTTCTAACGGAAAATTCATGATGGTTGATCCTATCGGGGATCCGGAACGCGCCGGCCATGAAAGTTGTGGGGAGCCAGGTATCGAATTCGCTTCATACACCTATGATGCCGGCAGCAAGGGCTTGGCGATTAAAGGATTCACCTATGATAACAACGGTTGCGCGGGTTTTTCCGGCACCGAGACGACGTCGTTCAAACTGAATGCCGACGGCAATACCGCAACGCTTGAAACAAAGGGTGGTCCTGCATTGACGTTGCATCGGATATCAAAGTAGCTTGGAGGGGTTGGGAATGCGTACATTACTCTTTTCATTCTCTATGATGGCCGTGATGGCATTGACCGGGTGTGTCGGAGTCCCGCAGGTGACGCTTCCGCAGGGGGTTGCCCCGGTCACGAACTTTGATACGCAGAAGTATCTTGGTGTATGGTATGAGATCGCACGCTTGGAGCATTCTTTCGAAAAAGGCCTGAGCGATATTACTGCTACTTACAGCTTGCGTGATGATGGCGGTATCAAGGTGGTAAATCGGGGATACGACGCCGTGAAAGACGAATGGCGCACTGCCGAAGGGAAGGCTTATCCTGTGGGAAGCCCCGATACGGGCTATTTGAAAGTATCTTTTTTTGGGCCATTCTACGGTTCGTACGTAGTCTTCGATCTGGATACTGACTACCAGTATTCCTTTGTCACAGGGCCGGACAAGAATTATCTATGGCTGCTTTCGCGTACTCCACGCGCTTCGGATGAAGTGTTGACCCGCTTCATAAGCGAAGCGGATAAGCTTGGGTACGATATCGATAAGCTTATCTATGTAGACCAAGGTCGATCAATCTCTTCAATGCCGCAATGATTTCAGATCGGGCTGGCATTGCCATGCCTTGCAGTGTCGCGCAGTTGGCGCACTCTGTCATGGTTACGTTTTGCGCCTTCGTATTGCTGGTCAAGGAGGGCACGCAGATTGCCCGGTAATTCTTCCCTTAGCGCATTCTCATAGGCCACCACGGCAGCCGCTTCGCCGCGTTCGCATTCTTCAAGCACCGCCAGATTATCATTGCTGGTCAAAGACGTCTTGAGGTCAACCCAGGCGCGATGCAATCTCCCCGTTACCGTCCCGCCGGTATCGGGGTCACCGCCATACCGCCTGACCTCGGTACTCAACTTGTTGACAGCCTGCGCGCAACTCTGCGCCCGGTTTTCAAAATACGACTGCAGCGCGGCATCATGCGTATCCTCCGCGCAGGTCCTGAAGCCATTTGCGCCGTCGCGCGAGATTTCAATCAAGTCGTTCAGCACGCTTACGATTTTATCGTTGTCCATTTCATGTTCTCCGGGAAATAGTGTGCAGTTCCAAACGCCAAACGATAGAAGGACTGGGGGCCAGGGTCTGTACGTTGGCACACATTCTGCTATAAAGGTTGCGGCCAATATCGGCTTTCGTTGCCTGGTCTTTCACTCAGCTTGAATGAAAAAAGAAACCGTCCTGTCGAGCCGCTATCCCGACACTCCAGTTGGTCGCTATTGCGGCTGTCTTTGCGGTACCAGCCGCCAGGTCACTCGTCCCACTTCTTCTCCTTCATGAATCTGCTGCGCAAAAAGCTCGAACTCATGCTTGCGCATTGCTTCCGGTATTTTTACCAGTAGCCGCAGAGGAATTCGCGCCTTCGCGCGGAAGGCAATTTCAGGAAGCCTCAGGCGGCTGCAATGGTTGAGAGGGACGTGAACCACGCGCGGACGTTCTTTTGAATCAATCGGCGCGAATGGCATGGAATGCGGGCGCACGCGCAGCCTTTCGGCAAATTCCGGCGATAGTTCGAGTATGATCTCGGCCCCGGCGGGAAGCCGCGGCACGATTTCAAGATGCATGCGCCGCGCTTTATCCGGCGCGCCTGCCGCGATAAAGGGCAAGGCGACATAGTCCCGCGGTTCCGACCGAGGGGGCGGCACATTATTGACCACATTGAAGTTGCGCCAGGTCACATTATTATTGTTGCGGACGAAGGTGGTGAAATTGTCCCAATCCAGAAAATCGGCGGGTACGGGGCCAGAGTCGCGAGGCGCGTCGAGAATGCCGACGAAGCAATAATGCCCGGTTGCGGGTATGGCTGCGGACGGCCAGGTAATGCCATTCGAGACCGTCAGCAGATCTCCGGTCGGCACGTTTGCCAGGGTAGTCGATCCCAGCAGCGTCCAGAGGTCCGGCGCGAGAAGCGTGGAAGGCGGTGCCCAATAGACAGTAGCCGCCACATCGGTCGCAGCCGAGCCGCCCCGGTTGCGCACACGCACGTAAACGAAATTATCCTGTCCCGCTTCCGCTTCATAACCCAGAGTCATGTCGTTCTCGGTCCCGCTGCCGGCGCCGAAAGCAGCTTGGGGATCGGCGACAGTTGTCTGCCGCAGAATGATATCCGGACTGGACGAGATCGCGCCCAGGTGGGGATCGCCGTTGTCGCCGATAAAATCTCTCAGATAGATGTCGGGAGCCAGGTTGAGTACTGCTCCATCAATGATCGCGCGTAGATTGGGCATCACCCCGATGCGGTCCACAGCCGGATTCGCAGACAAGGTTCCATATGCGGCATCGGACAGAATCATGCGCAGTTGCCATGGGGCAAGGTGGTCGCCCGAAGCCGCTTCCACCAGACCCTGCATTGCGAGCGCTGCACCCGTGACGATGGGGGTAGCGCTAGAGGTGCCATTGAAGCCGGTCGTATAGAGGTTGATCGCCGTATTGGTGGCATCGGAAGAAAGAGTGTCCACGTTCTCGCCCCATCCATAGCAGTCGATGCGGCTACCATGGCATGAAAAGCCAAGGCGCACGTGCGGCGCGGTGGAACTTGCCGCGCCCACCATGATGGCGCCTGAATCCAGAAAATCCGCGCTGGCACGGTTGAATATCTGCTGGCCGCCGGGATTCACCACCGTATCCAGGTCGACGCCGCCGTTGCCGGCCGCCTCGACCACCACGATGCCAAGCGATGTCGCGAGGAGAATCACGTCGAAAACGGCCGGTTCGATCTCGACGGGAACCAGGTTGTAACCGAACAGATTCGTCTGCGCTTCAAGCAGCAGCACGTCACCGAAGCGCATGACGCCAATTGCATCGAGTATCGGTTGGGCCGTGCTATAACCGCCTCCCGGCAGGTGCTGGCCCACGCAGCGGATAGATGCCAGCGCGGGCGTGATGCCGACGCAACCCACCGCATTGTCCACCGCAGCGATTTCCCCCAGTACGCCACTGCCGTGAAAAAAATAGGAGTGATTCAGGCCCGAGATCAGCGTAATACCATGTGCGGCGAGATCTTCATGATCGAAAGTCCAACCCCACTCCATATCGACCAGCGCCTGCCCGACACCATCGCCGCCAGGAAAATTCCAGGCATACTCCGCATCGATGCCGTCGGGCGCAGGGTCGAGATAACCTTGATTCGCGCTGCGTGGGTCATCCGCAGCGTTGACGAACGGCGGCTCGACAGGTGGTGGTTCGACATAAGCCATGGCCACCGACTCCCACTGGGAAAGATGCTTCACCAGTTCTTCGGCCTTTATGGCAGGCGGCAGGTTGACCGCGAAATAGGCGTCCAGATTGGGCGCGCGAAAGGCTGAATTCAACACCCTGGCGCGTTCCCCCAGCGCGGCGAACCGATTGGGTTCAAACGACAGGAGAGGTTCAAGTGTGATGCCTTCAAACTGTGCCGCCAGCGCATTCCACGGGCCGACCCCGAGCGATTCCACCATTCGCGCGGTATCTTTGCGGGGAAGCTGGACGTGATCCTTGAATTTGACAATTACGCGGCGGCGATAGCCGGGCCCGGGCCGCGCTCGTTCCATGCCGGGCGTTGCGGCGCTTTCGTTCTCGTTGGTAGCCATGATCTTCTTCCCCGGATCGGTCCTTACATATAACGAATAGCATGGAATACGAAATATTCAAGCTGAACAGTGGCCTTTTCATAGAAGCGGCAGTAATCAGATAAATATTCCCAAGGATGAAACCTGCTGGTTTGCTCAGATAGGGCGGCTCTGATCATCTGTTTTGAATGCGGGCTTGCAACCCGATAGCCGGATGCCGGGATGGCGTACTTATGCCGATGACCGCATACCGAGCAGAACTCGTCCAGTATCTTCCTGAGATACCGCTTCGGTTATTTTTTTTGAGGCGATTGGTTTCCATCGTCAGGATTGACATCGAGGCAACATGAGCTATGTTGATAGCGAAGCACAGCAATTCTTTACGTAGCGATGCGAATTTTTAAAAAAGGGGAAAAGCATGCCACTAAACGCGTATGGAGTACTGAAGGGCCGGCCGGTGAACCGCCAACTTGCCTCGGGCGCCAATCCGCATTACCAGATCCACATCGTGGACGATACAACCCATTATCGCATCGCGGTGAACGTTACCTCGCAACTGGCCCCGTCCGAGCTGGAATTTCTTGTGGATTCAAGATTCGACCATCCGTTCCTGGCGGAGTTGATCGACAAGCCTCTCGGCTGGCTTCCTCTTCAATCCAGGCCGGGTGGGGTGGCACTCGACTTTATACGCGGCAACCTGTTTGATCCGCGCAATATGCGTGTGCTTCCTCTCAGCGCACCCGGTCCAGATAACGATTTGAACGAGAAAATCGATAAGTTCGTACAGCGTGCAATGGCGGACGAGGACGCGCTTGTTTATGCTTTCGGTCAGAGGTGGGGACCTGAAAGCAACAAAACGGACAAGATATTTGGCTTTATTCCCGGCAATGGCGTTCATGATATCCATATGAATCAGGGCAATGCAGGCCGTTTCAAGGGCGATGACGGGGTATACCAGGATGGTGCCCTGTTGTTTCATTTTCCCCGGACCAGTCAGTGGGTCGGCGTGTTTTTGAAGTTCCAGTCCCAGACCTGGCATACCGATGACAAGACTGGGCATCAAATTCATACCGAAACCAGTGGGCCCCCATCAGACGAGAATGTAGTGCCTCGCCCGTTCGTTCCGGGGGGACAACCCACCCCGGAGATGCCGGACGGGGCGATCCGAATAGTCGCAGCGCTCGTCAATAGCAGCCAGTCGCCTGAGGTCGAATTTGTAACGCTCCTGAACACCACCAATCAGACAATCTCGCTTGATGGCTGGAACATTGCGGATCGCGACAAAAACAGGATGGCGCTAAAAGGGTCAATTACCGCTGGGGAGACGTTGCGTGTGCAACTCGAACCGCCTGTTGTTCTGCCCAACAAGGGCGGAATCATCACGATATTGAACGGCAATGGTTTGCGCGTGGATGGGGTGGCCTACACCAAGGAGCAGGCACGAAATCCGGGTTGGACGGTGAAGTTCTGAACGGGCCGACATCCGGACCAGGATTGCACGCTTAGCCTTGAGTACGATCTCGATTTCGATTAAACCGGGCAACCGGTTCACGGTGTGATCGTGACTCGCCACAATGGAGCGAACTGCGGAGAATCGCTTGCCAGGAATCATCAAGATAGCTAATGAGGGTAGGCGAAATCAGCATTGATAATGTGTTGGCCTATTTTATCTGCTGAACACGGGACACAAAGGTGATATTTGCATAATACACGCAAACTTGGCCCTTGATGCTGTCGATGCGATGGTATTACGCACCAGCAGCAGATATGGGTGGATCAACTGAAATGATCCAGCGATACGCGACGAAATTCCTTGAAGCGATTGCGCATATACGGCATAACGAACATGGCGCGACTACGAAGTGGCGCTTGAGCTGTTAAAACCGTTGACCATAGAAGGGGCTACCGCACGAGCCCAGTAATGTCCTGGACGATCAAAAACGCCCCCTGTCGCTTGTACTGGCAGCATACGATCTGCTATGGGGACTGATGGTATGCTTGGGCGAGTTCGATCCTCATCCGGCGGCGCCGCTTAACGCAGTCAAAGCGTTCAAGGCGAACTGGCCCGATTGGTTCCTTTGAAGCGTCGGCGGCTCGGCAATCGCCGGCGCGGTAATGTTCGGGGTGAGCCCGTACCGGCGCGGCGCATTTCGCCGGTGAGAAAGAAATCAGAAACGATCTTAAGCTGCGCGGTGACAAGGGCTTGATCCTTGGTATCGTGCAGCTTTAAAGTTAATGTTTTGTTTGTGGTGCAAAGCATGTCCCATGTCGTGCATTTGTACGGCCAGAGCGGAGCGGATCAGCTGCGCAAAACAAACAGAAAATAGCTGAGGATATATCGCGATCGATCGGCAACCGGACTCGGAAAAAAATAACGTATTCATCCGCCGAAAGAAACATCACGTGCAACACGAGCGAAGCCGAAGAGGGAATCCCCTTGGTACTGTCGCAAGAAGTGATGAGCCTGCCAGCATTTGAGACGCTGGTATTGATGCAGAATCACTTTGAAACCCCGGTCCGCGCAAAAGCAGCTGCATGGTTCCGTGACGGTGCCATGAAAAAACGGGTGAAAGATTCGCTCAAGGCGGTTCCATAGATGTCCGTAGACTCTATTATTTGGAGGCTTTGTGATTAATTTTGAGTGGAGTACGCTAACTTCAACGCTTACAGGAAGCGTACTGTCAACGCTTACAGGAAGCGCACTAACGTTGGCCGGGGTGTACTGGACACACCAGCTTCAGAAAAAGGACGCGGATCGGCGAGACACCGAGTACGTCCACGGGCTACGTCAAGCCTTTCACGACGAAATAGAAACTCTCTGGGAAGTCTATCAGGCGGGAGCGGGTGCTGATATCGTAGCCTTAGCTAATAATGAACCAATGCTTTCACACTGGCCGCTGACTCAAGATTATTTCGCTATTTACAATGCCAATGCTTCTTCCATTGGGAAAATTAAGGATCAGGAATTAAGAAAGCAAATAATAGCGACATATACGAAAGCACGAACCATGATTGATACGGTACGCTTGAATAATGATCTTTTGCAACAGTGGGAGCGTGATTGCTTCTTATTCCAGGAAACGCGTAATCCTGTACACGAATCACATGCAAATGCTCGCCATAAAGCGTTGGTTGAGTATGCCACGGCACTCAAGGAATCACATTCAGGGTTAGAATCGGCGGCTTCTGAATTATTGCATCGTTTACGAAGAAATCCTTATGGCCATCCAAGTAGCGCAGCTAAATATTGACGCGCATGCGCGACCGGCACATCTTCAATGTGGGAATGACTGATCCCAGCGGCTTGCTCGCGCAAGTTGATACGTCTGCCATTCCAGACCCAGACGACAAACTCAACGAGTGTGAGTATTTTCTTAATCTTGCCTCTAGGGGTACCCCTCGCGCCGCAGCCATGGCAGGTTGCTATCGAGGATTGGCAGAAGCGAGGAGCTGGTTTCCATAGTGTCAGAAATATTTTCCCCCGTAGCTGTATTCGATTCCGGTATCGGAGGATTAAGCGTTCTTCAGGCGCTGAAAAAGCGTTACCCACAAGAATCTTATGTCTATTTGGGGGATACGGCTCGCCTTCCTTATGGAACCAAAAGTCCTGAAACTGTGCAGCGTTATAGCCAAAGCCTGTGCAGAATTCTGCTGAAATATAATCCAAAAGCCATCGTGATCGCCTGTAATACCGCCTCGACTCATGCGTTGGATGTAGTACGCGCGCTGGCGGCTCCGCTGCCGGTGATCGGCATGATTGAGCCAGCTGCGGCAGCGGCGGTTCAGGCAACAAAGAATCATCATATCGGTGTTATCGCTACCTTCGGCACGATCCAGAGCGGAATATATGAAAAAAAACTGAAAAAAATCAATCCTCATATAAAAGTATCGTTCCAGGCCTGTCAGATGCTGGTTGCCCTTGCGGAAGAGGGCTGGTCTTCAGGTCCGATTGCCAGAGCTACAATCCGCCAGTATCTTGATCCCATATTCGACACAGCCGAGGCTCCGGACACGTTGATTATGGGGTGCACTCATTTTCCTGTTTTTGAAGCTCTCTTCCGGAACATTCTTGGACCATCTGTCACTCTCATCAACAGCGGCAAAGCGGCTGCCAGGCAGCTTTCGGGGATTACGGGAACAGGGGGTCAAATTAAAATACTGGCAACTGACGATCCTGTGCGCTTTGCTGCCAATGCTTCCAAATTCTTCGATAAAAGATTGGTGGCTGCCGATATAGAACTGGTCGATGTGACTGCGGCATTTTAGCGCCAAAACTCGGCGTTCCGACGATCATAAACAGGACGTCCAGATCATCTGAATTGATAATACGATATTCCTCAGCATAATCTGGCGGATCTGACGATAACACCCTTTCTGCAGGGAGATGGCAAACACCTGTTGATCTCTCACAAGGGTTATCCCTAGTGAGATGTAGTTTAATTCCTCTATTTTTTATGAATGATAAAGGACATTATCACATATAGGAAGGCTCAAAAAAAAGAACGTGACGTGTGTAGGCGTCAGTTCTCGATAACGTATTTTATCAATAATAAAGGATGCGCCGGTATGCCTAATTTGACATATTCAAAAGACTCCCCACTCCTCAAGCGCCGATACCCCCCAAAAATGAGATTGTCAATAAAGAGAAGACATATAAAACAGATCCTCCTCCTTATCTAAAATGATTTTTAAATGCATTAGAGTGATCTTGCGCCATCAGGCGCTATCTGGTTTGGTACGCACGCTTTAGGCTTAACCAAACTATCCGTGGAAATGGGGTTAACCTGTCCGGTTTCTGAAGTCGGTACGCCTGGTGAAGTCGTCCAGGTGAGAGAAACGCAATATCCACGAAGTGTGGCAGACCAGGAACGATTACCAGGCGACTGTCATCTGGTACCGCGGTATCGTCTGAAATGCTCGGTTATCGCCATCTGGCTGAACACCTTGGGATTCCCTGTTGGCGTACGACGCCGAGCGATGGCAGAAGCATCCATCGGCAGAACATCAAAAATAAATCGTGATTCAACATAAGAGGAGAAATCTAATGCAACAACGTTTTAAATCCACATCAACTAAAAAATCCTATATTGCCGCAGCAGCCTTGATGACTGCTGTCACGGTGATTGGAACCGACAATCTGGAAGCTTGTACGCGAGCAGTATATATCGGTGCCAATAACATGGTAATCACGGGACGAACCATGGATTGGGCGGAAGACATGTTTTCAAATGCATGGATATTCCCTCAAGGGATGGAACGTGATGGTGCGCCCGGTATCGATAACAGTATCAAATGGACGTCGAAATACGGCAGCCTCGTGGTTTCTGGATATGAATCAGGTACAGCAGATGGCATGAATGAAGTGGGGCTTGTCGCCAATTTACTTTATCTATCTGAATCAAAATACGGTGATAGTAAACCCGGAAAGCCAATATTAACGATAGCAGCCTGGGCACAGTATGTACTGGATAACTTCGGAAGCGTTGCCGAAGCGGTCAAAGGGTTGCAAGCCGAACCTTTTCATATTGTTACTCCTACCTTTCCGAATGGGAAGAGCGGGCAGCTTCATCTATCAATTTCTGATCCTAGCGGTGATTCAGCCGTTTTTGAATACATTGCAGGAAAGCTTGTCATCCATCACGGTAGCGAGTATCGGGTGATGACCAACTCTCCTAGCTATGATGAGCAGATTGCTATCCAAACTTACTGGAAAAATATAAAAGGCATGAACTTTATGCCGGGCACGATCAATGCTGCCGATCGTTTTGTTCGTACCTCGTTTTTCATTGATGCGATACCAAAGCAACTTGATGAAAATACGATCAAGGCTGTGCCAAACGCAACCTATGAAAACCAGGCTATGGCCAGTGTTAGGAGTGTTATGCGGTCGATTGGGGTTCCGCTGGGAGTTACCGATCCTGACAAACCCAATCTTGCATCAACCTTGTGGCGCACTGCTTATGATCATAAGAACAAAGTTTTCTACTTCGATTCAGCCACCAGCCCCAATACTTTCTGGGTTCCATTGTCCGATCTAGATTTTAGGAAAGGCGCAGCGGTAAAGAAATTGACCATGGCTGGCGGCAAAGTGTATGCCGGGAATGCCGCGAGCAAATTTGAACCAGCGGAACCATTTCCATTTCTTACTCCAAACGCAAAATAGTATAGCTCTCCAGAGAAATTAGGTAGCCTAGTAGAACTTGTTCGATAGCGATCAGGCTCTACTAGCAAATTTCAATTTTTATCCATTTCTAATGACTCACTTTAAGTGTTGGACTATCCCCCGGCCATGTTTTGCGATGAACGTAGATCCGCGTCGTGGCGATATTTGTATGCCCGAGCCATTCCTGTACTTTGGCAATGTCCGCCTGATGATCCAGTGCATTAGTCGCTGCGGTCGCGCGCAGGCATGCGCACCAATTTTAAAACCGAGCGCGGCTGAATAAGAGCCACTTAATCCTGAGTACCCGTGGATCTCTAGCCGCTTTAGCAAAACACATCTAAAAGAGGTGAAGACACGATTCGCGTTTTAAAGCACGCTAAGGATCACCAGCGCATCAATCGCGCGCGTTGACTAAGGCTGCGTCGCTCTGCCGTGGCAAAATAGCGGTCCGTTTATAGGAGACTTCAAAAGGGACAGCCATGGCACACCGAGCACTGCTTACCGAGTCGCAGCGGATCAGTTTCCATGCTCCCGCCAGCGATGAGCGCGGGATGGTGCGCCATTACACCTTGAGCGCCGAGCAATCAGCTTGATCCGGCCCGCACGGCGGAGTTGCGCGACCGCATATTGGCAGCGGGATTGACGATATGAACGCTGTCATTTGCAATTAATGTGAGCACGCCACGATGGAATGCGAGCCGGTGTGGATAAATGCAAGCTCATTTGCAGTTAATGTGAGCATGAGCGGCTTTTCATTTGCAGTTATTGTGAGCCAGAAAATGCGTCAAATGCGAGCATGAGTGTTTTCAAATGCAAGCTCTTATAACTAATCTTCAGAACCGGCATACACCAGATTTGACTTTATCTCGAAATACGTCGGAGACATTCGGTACAAAAGCAGACGATCACAGCGATCGCGCGCGAGATGGGAATTTCTCGACCGACGGTACGCAAACATCTCAATACTGTTGAAGAACCCAAGTAGGCCCATTGGGAGCGAAGCTGCAATTTGAGGACGTTTGGATTGAACCCACCTCTGGAAGCCTTCCTCAGTAAGAAGTTCAGGTGCAGTTCCCTTGAAAACGATCGTTTCCAGGAGGCTTACCGAGCGGGACAGAATAAAACTATATTTATCCAAAAAGAGCTCTACAAACGCTCTCTCGAAACCCCGATGCTAAAATAGACTGGCAAGAATGGTCGGATGTCCTCAGATTACAGCTTCGCTCCCAATGGGCCAACTTGCCAGACATTAATCTGGTCAGCATTAGATCGGCGGCAACAGTTCAGTGACACTATGCAGCGTACGCGCCCATTCGCGGGTAATCAGGCCGTTTAAGTCGTCGTGCAGTTTCCGACGCGCATCGTCATCAAACCAATCGCGATTATGCTTGGCGACACGTTGCTTGTATCCAGGACCTTGTCCCCACTCATCGGCGCAGGATTGCCAGAAGACAGGATCAGCCTTGAGTGCATCCCTGACTGATGTCTGCCCCATCAATTGCGTCTTTCGCAGCAATTCTTCATAGCTTGCAACCAATACTCGCTCCGCCTGCGAAATTAGCTCGATAGCCTCCGAGTAACGTGGCGTCGCTGCCAAAAGCTTGCAATGGCCAGTAAATTGCTCAACAGCTTTGCCCAGCGCGAGGACAGCAATGCGACGCGCGCCGTAGCCAATGTGGTGCGAATAGCTCAATTGAGCCCATTCACCTTCACGACGAACAGATGCTCGAACCGTGGCAGCATAGGCAGTCTGTATTTGCACCATCAGACTTTCCTGCACGTGGGCGCTGACAGGAGAAACTGCAGCATTCGACGATGTCCAGGTATGTAACGTTTCACTGGCGTCGCGAAGAACAGCGAGAACACGCTCTTCTCCGTGATTCTTCAGAACGTCGCGTGCGCCCTGAATAGCGCGTCGAGTCCGCTCGCGAAAAGCGTCCCGCGCCTGTGTCAGTCTCGTAACCAAGAAGTCGAGCGCTTGGCTGGCGGGGTCTTCGTTGGCATTGTAAAAACCAATAGCCAAATTTTGCAGCCCCATGGATTCGAGTGCCATCGCAGCTTGTTCAGCCTTAAGCTCGTACCCCTCTTCAGCCGATTCGACTTGCGTGCTGGTTGCGTCATCCTTCATTGCTAACGCTTCGCTCGGCCGCGGCAGCACAAGGAGAGCGACATTCACTTCAAGATTCCGGACGCCAGCGTCTTTTGCACGCTCAAGAAGAAGGCGAGCCTCGGCAGACGGCGCATTATTAAATGGTGAGCAAAGCACCGCAAGTGTGTGCTGCTCATCCAGGTGAACTTCAATGTCTTCCCGGGCCGCAGTGCGATCGATACCTTTCGTATCAATGAACCGTACAGTCAGGTTAGAGGCATTAAGAAGGCGATCAGGAACAACCACCTCAATACGACGGGGCAAAGTGAACTCAGGGTGACGACCATTGTTGATAGCCTTAAAAATATCATGCAACCAAACCTTAGGCGACTTACCGGACGCACTGTCGTACCACACATCGCGACGATCGCGGCGATGTAGCTCCATACGAGTTAGTATCTCGACCACGAGTTCTCGCTGTGTCGGATACTCATCAGCCAAATCTTTAGCGGGATCTTTAACAACACGCTTACCATCAGAGCTCTTCAGTCGCTGAACCGCAAGGCCAGACATGTTCCTCAGCGCCCTCGACACTTCCTTGGAAATACCTTGGGACTCGGTAGCCCCATCATCATCTTGTTGGGTACTGCCTTTTAGAATATGATCGACGAGGTCGCCCACGTCCTGTCTGATTTCATCGTCGCTTCTAGGCTCTATCAGAAGTCCGTAGTCAGGACCAGTTCGAAGGTGCACCTCACATACGGTAATACCGCCTCCACCAACCTCAAGAACGGGAGCCAGAGCCCCATCGTCTTTCGAGAACTCCAGCCCTGTCATCCGGCAGATCGCCGTTGACTTTCCAACACCGATGCTACCTATGAATGCCACCTGATGCTCACGCTTCAATAATAGCCCGGCACAGCGCTTAAGTTCTTCGACGTATTCAGTAAGGCGGCTTTCGAACGCATGTGGCGTATCGGGCTGATTGCGTAGCGTAACGAGTTCCGACGCGACAAGCTCAGCATCCCAAAGAATTTCCTGATCTGGATGATCAAGGGAAGGGCGCGGCAAAACAGCCCAAGACCGTTGAAGCGTAGTTGCTAGCTCAGCTGCCTCCGACGTACCGATTTGCTTCAAGATATCCTGTGCCTCCGCTGATGTGATTGTACGTTCGCCACTTTCAATGCGAGATAATACTGCCGCGCTCAGAGAAACCCGCCTAGCAAGTTCACTTTGTTTCAAGCCCGCCCTATCTCGTACTTGCATTAGATGACGCCCAATCTCCGCCGAACTCGCCGACGCTTCTTGCTCACTCATACCACCTCCGATAGAAATATTTCATTCGCACTATAGCAACATTTCATTTATTTGCATAATTATTTTGAAATTTTGTATATTTGACGCTATCTAGGTGTAACGGCAGCCCGGCCTCGGCAAGACTACTCTGTACGAATATGACTTCGAAAACGCGAATGGCGGCTACAAACCATCACTGTCGCTGCCCATCTGACCCACGCCGATTGCCTTAAGGCGACCTTCCGCAACCACGTCAAACGAATACTCAGCTACCCATCGGGTAGTCGGCTGCGGGGTTTGGGTAGAAGTCCAAAAAAATACCCGCTCTAGGCGGGTTAATTTACACACTTCTTTTATTAACCGATCAAGTTCTAACGCTGCGTATTCTCCATCCTAAAAGACCGAGACCAGCCAGGAGCATGGCGTAGGCTTCGGGTTCTGGCGTGATTGATACAGGACCATTAATAATCAGGTTGTCCATAGCGAATCCTGTCCCGGTGCCGCTAAACGTGCTGTTCGGAATTCCCCCTCTTGCCGAAAACAACAGAGTATCAACATGCTCCCAATCAAATGTCATGAGAGTGGCGTGCTGCGTATCAATAGTGAATGATTTACTATGAGTGATTAACCCCTCTGATAAGCCTCTGACGTTAACCTCAAGGCCATCATTCCAATCAGCGGCGAAGTAAGCGGAATTTAGTGTAAACGGCGCTACGGAGTATATCTGAGAGGGCAAACCTGAATCTGTATTCGCTACACCGGGTAATGACACACTTGCCTGTACCGCACCGCTATTGGACCAACTGGGATTTGTAACCTCAATTAGATGGAAATTTGTCCATCCTAGCCAGGTGGATCCATAATAACCATCTGGAACATCAACACCATTCGGGTGACCGACCACCGCGTCAAATTTAATAACCGTGTTGGCGTGCGAAGCAGAGGCAAATACAATGAGAGCAGTTGCAACTAACGATTTGCTGAGAGTCATGACTGGTTCCTAAGAAATAGATTTTTCTGAATTTCCTGTTTTTGGTGCTGTTACTTTGCGTGGTTTACTGCACAAACTTATTAAGTATAGATCGCCTTCAGCGACTTGCTCGAATTGCGCCACATTAAATGTAACCGAAAGGTATTTTAGGAAATAACGTTGCGCCATATTATGGGTTACCGAAAAGGAGACCTTGATATGGTAAAAAGTGGCCGGCGTGAATATCTGGAAGCCATTCGAAGACGTTATCGCAAAGTCTGCAAGAAAGACAAGAAGCCCATCCTGAATGAGTTTTGCGCCAATTGCGGCTATCATCGCAAATACGCTATCCGGCTCTTTTATAATGGTCTAATTTGCACAGGATGTAAGGGGTCTAGTAGTTCACCTTAAACGTCGGGCTATCCTCCGGCCGGGTCTTGCGATGATCGTAGATCCGGATAGTAGCTATATTGGCATGCCCCAGCCACTCCTGCACCTTGGCAATGTCTGCTCCATTATCCAGTGCATTGGTCGCGGCGGTGGCCCGCATCACATGCGGCCCCATGTTCCTGTCCGATATACCCAGCTTCTTTAAATATTTCAGCACAACCTGTTCGTAAACATTGCCGGAGGTCATCGCGGTATAGGTATGGCCATGCACATTGTTCTTAACGGGACGAAATAACGGTGCATCCAGGTCCTGTCCGTGCCCTGCGGCTTCCAGATATTCTTCTATTAATGTCAATGTGCCGGGATGAGTGGGCACAAAGCGCATCTTGCCGCCTTTGCCTTGTACCTGCAAATGGGCCAATCCCCGGCGTTGTTGGCAGTAGTCTCTCACTTTCAGCTTGGTAAGTTCTTCCCGGCGCAAGCCATGATAGAGCAAGGCCGAAAGAATGGCGCGGTCGCGCTTGCCTTTGAGCGTATTCGCGTCCGGGGTGCTCAACAAGGCGCGCGCCTGGGCATCGCCCAATGCGGGGGTCTTTCCCTGTTGCGATTCCACTACTGGACGCTTCACGCCTTTGACCGGATTGTGGGTCACTGCATTGGATTCACATAAATGTTCGAACAAGGAAGCCAGCGCGGCCAGCTTCCTGCGGATGGTGGCGCCGGCGAGCTGCTGCACTTCCAGTTTTTTGCGCC
>JBDSOQ010000109.1:0-4026 GCA_039914755.1 Nitrosospira sp.
GACCGCTGCGTATCCATGCCGAACCGGTTTTTGCCGCCCTCGCTGCCATCCTTTTTTCGCGGCTTCGCCATATTCATGAGGATGAGCCTGGGGCAGTCAATCTACGGTTTTACTTGGAATACAGGGAATAAGGGAAGTATCAGGAGATATTCGAGGTTTGTTTGAAGGGTATGTCTCAAGGGAGCCTGCCAAGGCTCGGGGAAGTCCGCATTAAGGGTTGAGTCTACCCGGATATCCTAAAAAAGAAGCCGGTGCGCCGGACAGCATAGGCGCCACATGAGCACCGGCTCGTTGAGTATTAGCCCTGAATTCTGTATGTAATCAAACGACATTCCTTTTCAGCAGCTCTACTCAAGTATCTAATGGATTTTATTCTTTCCGTCCGCCGTCCTTAGTCATAAAGAACCAAACAGCAACGGCACCTATGCCTACTATGAGAATTGCCATTTCCATGATAACCTCCTTTAAAAATTAAGATGATTCAAGAGTTGACAACTTGACGGCCGAGTACCACAGTGCACTTCCCCCGGTTTTCGTCAGCAAGCACCTTCAGAAACATCCTTCAGTTAAAGAACCCTATCCGCGAATGAAAGTCGTTCCATCCGCCAACTTTCGACCTAAGTACAAATAAAAAGTTCTGGCTTCAAGCATCAAGAGCCGTCTCCAAAGCCGTAATAATCCTACTCTCTTTGTGGACAAAAGATATGTGCGGTTTCGCACGTTAAGAGGCCGTGTATGCTTTTTTATTCGGGATCAAGGCCGCGCCTCAGTCATATCCGCTGTATGGAAGATAAGCTTGCGCTGGCCGCAACGTCGGCAGTAAGCAGGCTTGGGTGCCGGCTAGCGTATGCCGTGAGTTGCTCACTCAGTTGATTAGTCATTAATAAGGGAGAATGCGGGATGGCGATGTTCCAGGGCCGCTAACCACGACAATGGCCGCACGGATGATCTCAACGAGCAACTATCTCAGTTGGTGGTCAAGGGCATGGAAACAGTGCTGGACGGTGTCATTCAAGGGCTGGATGATAAGATCAGCCATTAGAAAGATAGGGTATGAGCAACGCAGATGATAAGCGGCAACGTGATGGCGTTAGGTTCGATAATAATAAAATTTCAGCCCTTTGGTCCAGCGAACTTAGGCGATCTCATTCCATTCTTGAGGGTGTTATGGCTTTGCTGTCTCCCGGCGCCCGGCAAGAACTTTCAGCGATACTGGAAATTCTAGCTGTAGATGGTAATTCCCAAGAATTGCATTCCGTTCGGCAGCAAGCGCTACAGCTTGTAACCGAGGTTTGCAGGCAAGATATCCCTGACGAAACCACGCAATATGGATCTGAGCGAAGAACAGGCGACAGACGGCAGCGTGATCGGAGACAGCATTCCCGCAATCATGGCAGCCCATGGTCAACCGAAGATATTAGAATCCTGCAAGCGCTCGCAGAGCAAAATGTTCCGGTGAGGCGAATCGCGCTAAAACTAGGTAGAACTTCAACTGCAGTCGAAAGCAAGGCCAAAGAGATTGGTGTCCCGCTAAGACTCATAAAAATATTGAGGTCTTGATCCGCCACCTACCCCTTCAACAGTAATATTTCGATTCAATTTTCCATCACTTCCTTAGCTCGAACGATAGCGTTGGATAAGCTTTACCGCCTTGTTTAGCGGCAGCAAGACGCTTGATGAGGGACTCTATGAGGGGACGGGCGCCGGGAAGTTCGGTAAGTTCTTGCGATGTCCCGGGTGCGGCGTCAGCGATAGAAACACCTTCTACACCTCTGGCGGCTCGATACTCAGGCCCGACATTACCATGATCTCCAGTGGGGCAAGATGACTCAGGTTGGACGCTCTTGCTATCACGTCCTGTTCCTGCAAAAGCTGGTACTGAAACACTTCTTCGTACATATCCTGGATCAGAAGATTCACCACCCTTTTTGGCCACTCCATCATCCACCGGTTTGCGATCTCGATCCCGATTTGCCCCGATTGCAATATCATTTCCCGGATTTGATCCGGGTATATGTCCGAGTTGTACAGTAATTGCATTTCTGTTCTCCTGATTCGTTCCAGGTGTTTTAACATACTGTGTCGATTCTTGCTTAAGCAGACCCTCTCCACGCTCCACCATCCGTTCTTCCACCGGGCTGGCTTCGACGGATCCATTCTCGCCCGCCAACAATCGCAGCCCGCTCAACTTCTGGTCTTCCATCGGTAACCACATCCGAGGCAGTTCAGTTCCAATACCGAGCAATTTCAGGCTCTCTCCCTCCCATTTTGGCGCGCCCTGATCGGTTAATAAATCCTCTGCCGCACGGTACCAACTTTCATTCGTGTTCCCGTCTTCATGGAACTCCTCAATGCCCTCGAACTGCGCTTGCCACCGCGCTGGATCGGCTTGCGCGTTCATGTTGAGCGGGCTCTGAATTGACAGATAAACCTTGTAAACCCCGGGTGAACCCCCTTTTCCTTTACTGGTATAGCTACTCGCAACAGCAGGATCGACAGTAAAATAGCCTTCGCTTTCGCCGATTCCTGATTGTCTGGATCAACAAGAATCTGCTTATCCCGGATACCGCCGAATGAAGGCAGCGCAGCAATGGCGGCGGGTCCAAGCCATGACACAACTTGTCCGGCAGCAGCAACCAGCGGCGCAGCGGGCCATTGATGAGGCGGCATTTCCCGTGGCTTCGGTTACAGCCTTGCCCGGCTTATCGGCAATATCTTCCGGGCTGTTGACTGCTGTGGGATTGGCGTCGATTACACTCTGGCCGTACTTCTTCAGCGCGTTATCTTGATCAACTCCGGGGATGAAGTCAGCAGCGGCTTGGCCAGCACCTTTTATGCCAGCACCGGCTGCGCGTTTCGCAGAAGCAGCGAAACCGCCTTCAGGTTCTATGGACTGAGGTTGGAGCTATAGTCGAAAGTGGTGTATGACCTGAAGCGGGAAGAGGAAGTTGAGGCGGTGGAGATTTTTGTTGGAGAATTTGATTGTCGAGATCGAAACAACCAACGAAACGAGATCCCCACCATGGACAAGGATAAGCAGGAACGGCGTACAGGTCTACAGGAAATCGGCATGAGCCTGGACGAGCTGGTGCGGCGTGGCGCACGACAAGTGATTCAACAGGCGATCGAGGTGGAATTGACGCAACTGCTGGAGCAATACGAGAACGTGAAGACGCTGCACGGCCAGCGCTCGGTGGTGCGCAATGGCTATCTGCCCGAGCGCGAGGTATTAACCGGAGCTGGGCCGGTGGCGGTCAAGGTGCCCAAGGTGCGCGACCGCTCTGGTAGCGGCGTGAAATTCAATTCGGCGATTGTGCCGCCGTATGTGAGGAAATCGCCGCGCGTGTCGGCGGCGCTGCCGTGGCTGTACCTGAAAGGCATTTCGACCGGTGACATGAGCGCTGCGCTGGGGGTGCTCCTGGGTGAAGACGCTAAAGGTTTGTCGGCCAACGTGGTCAGTCGCCTGAAGGCGCGATGGGCCGACGAGCAGCAGCATTGGAGCCGACGCGATCTGTCCAGGGCGCGCTACGTCTACTGGTGGGCCGACGGCATTCACACCGGACTGCGCAGCGAGCAATCGGAAGGGCAGTGTCTGCTGGTGATTTTGGGCGTGACGCCCGACGGACGAAAGGAACGCGTGGCGATTGCCGATGGTTATCGGGAATCAAAAGAGTCATGGAAGGAAGTGCTGCTCGACCTGAAGGTGCGGGGTTTGCAGGCGGGACCGATGCTTGCCACCGGCGATGGCGCGATGGGCTTTTGGGCAGCCTTGGAAGAAGTGTTTCCGGCGACCGGTGCGCAGCGCTGCTGGTTTCACAAGATGGGCAATGTGATGAATGCCCTGCCAGCGTCGCAGCAGGCCCGCGCAAAGGCTGGCTTGCAGGCGATCTGGATGGCCGCCACGCGCGCCGAGGCACACAAGGCATTCGAGCAGTTCGTGGCAGCGTATCAGGCGAAATATCCGAAGGCCGTCGAGAAGCTGACAAAGGATCGTGACAGCCTGTTGGCGTTCTACGACTTTCCGGC
>JBDSOQ010000098.1:0-3640 GCA_039914755.1 Nitrosospira sp.
GCTCCCTTCGCAGCCCAGTCGCGGCTTGATCCAGCACCGTATTCTTCTCCTCCAAATACCAGCGTCGGTACGCCCTCTGCCACATATTTCATGGCTGCATCGTAAATGCTCATCTGCTGAGCATCAGGATAATGCAGGGTTATGCCCCCTTCGCTGCCGGGTATCATCAGGTTTTTGATGCGTACATTAGCGAAGGTTCCTCGCATCATCACGTCATGATTTCCGCGGCGCGCGCCATAACTATTGAAATCGGGCTTTAATACGCCGCTTGCGAGCAGGTATTTTCCCGCAGGTGAAGTGTCCTTGATGGCGCCGGCAGGACTGATGTGATCGGTAGTCACCGAGTCGCCGAAAATACCCAGGACGCGCGCATTCCGTACCTCGCCGATCTGCCCGGGCTGCATGGAAAAATCTTCAAAGAACGGTGGCTCGGCAATATAGGTGGATTTTGGCCAAGTGTACACTTGGCCTGAAACCACCGAAACATCGTTCCATAATGGATGATCCTTGGTCAAATTGCTGTAGAGCCGACGGAACGTTTCCCCATTGGTGGCGAATTTCATCAATGCGTGGATCTCATCCTCGCGCGGCCAGACATCCGCAAGCATGACAGCTGTCCCATCCTCTGCGAAACCCAATGGTTCGGTCGTCAAATCCTTGAGCATGGTCCCGGCAATGGCATATGCCACCACCAGCGGCGGAGAAGCAAGGAAGTTTGCGCGGATACTGGAGTGAATTCGCGCTTCGAAATTGCGATTGCCGGAGAGCACCGCGGCGCAAACCAGATCATTGACCCCCATCGCTTCCTCGATGGGTTCGGATAGCGGCCCTGAGTTGCCTATGCAAGTGGTACAGCCATAGCCTACAAGGTTAAAACCAAGTTTTTCCAGGTAGACCAGCAAGCCGGTGGCCCTGAGATACTCCGTCACCACACGCGACCCAGGGGCCAGTGAAGTCTTGATATGCCGCTTTACCGTCAGTCCTTTTTCTACTGCCTTCTTTGCCAGCAGGCCCGCTGCGAGCAGCACGCTGGGGTTCGACGTATTGGTGCAGGACGTAATCGCTGCAATCACCACATCGCCGTGGCCCAGGTCGAATGGGCCGTTCGATATGCATACCCGTGCTTCGTCCGTATCCAGTATCGGACGATTGCTGACCATCTCCGTAACATTCCTTGCGCTCCCCAGTTGCAAGGGAATGTTTTCCTGCCCTGCGCCGACGATGTGAGCCTCTCTGCCCATCTCTTTGTCATTACAACTGCGCACTGGATGACGCAGGTTCAAATCTGTCGCGCTTTTACCGTAGCCGCTTTCCATAACGGGTTTGGTAAAGAGTTCGGTAAACCTGGATTTGATACTGTCGATTTCTATGCGGTCCTGAGGGCGCCGAGGCCCTGCCAGCGAGGGCGAAACCGTGCCCAGATCAAGCTCCAGTTCACGTGTGTAATCGATGTCGCCCTTGCGGGGTGTACCGTACATCTCCTGAGCCTGAAAATAGGATTGAAGCGCGGTGACTTCCTCGTCGCTGCGCCCGGTACCGCGAAAATACTCGATGGTGGCATCATCTACGGGAAAGAAGCCCATGGTGGCACCATACTCAGGCGCCATATTGGCGATAGTGGCGCGATCGGGCACGGATAACGACGCGGTACCTTCACCGAAAAATTCCACGAACTTGCCCACCACGTGGGCTTTGCGCAACATCTCGGTAACGGTCAGCACCAGATCGGTGGCGGTGACGCCGTCACGCAAACGGCCTGTAAGATTTACACCAACCACATCGGGAGTAAGAAGATAAACCGGCTGCCCCAGCATCCCGGCTTCCGCTTCGATCCCCCCGACACCCCAGCCTACGACTCCGATGCCATTGATCATGGTGGTATGTGAATCCGTGCCGACCAATGTATCCGGATACACCACGCCATCTTTCTGGTGCACTCCACGAGCGAGATACTCCAGATTCACCTGGTGCACAATGCCGATGCCCGGGGGCACTACCGTAAACGTGTCGAATGCCTGCATGCCCCACTTTATAAATTCATAACGCTCATTGTTGCGACGAAATTCAATTTCCATATTGAGTTTGAGCGCCTGATCGTTACCGTAGTAATCGACCTGAACCGAATGGTCAACCACTAGATCAACAGGCACCAGCGGTTCGATGAGCTTAGGATTCCTGCCCATTTTTTCCGCCACGCCACGCATTGCCGCCAGATCGACCAGGAGCGGTACACCGGTGAAATCCTGCAGCAGGATGCGCGATACCACAAAGGGAATCTCATCCATCCGCGCCGCATTGGGTTGCCAGTTGGCGAGTCGCCTCACATGGGCTTCCGTGACTTTCTTGCCATCGCAATTGCGCAAAACCGATTCCAGCACAATACGAAGGGAGACCGGCAGACGTGAAATCTTGCCCACACCCGATGCTTCGAGCGCAGGCAAAGAATAAAACTTTGCTTTCCTGCTCGTTGAAAGAGCAATTTCCTTTTGTGTGTTGAATGGATTGTGAGTCATGGATGCTCCTTAAAAAATTGCCGTATCGGTCGAGCCAGGATTTGCGGAAATCATTCCCACCGGATGGATCAGAATCTGCGACCCCTGAATTGAGCGAGCCAAATCGAGCGGGCCGTTTGACGATCCTCGGTCAAGATCACTTGGCGATATCTTCGCTATTTTTTTTCGCCTTATATTCTGCAATATCAGTTTCGATTACGCTCCTGGAAAAACTCTGGTAGGCAAGCCCGATGCGTTTGGCCATTGTGTCGGGAAAAAGATGGAAATCTCCTGATTTCAGTGCGGCGATTATACCTTCCGCCACGACGGACGAAGGCTCGGCATTTCCACTCAAGCCAGCCATATCGGACATGTCAGTGGCGATAAGGCCGGGATGCACGCTGAGTACTGCTGTGCCCTGTTGGCCCAGCAACTCGCGCAACGCCTGTGTAAGAGAGTAAGTGGCCGCTTTGGAAGCGGAGTGGGTCGCAAAATTCGAAGCGCATTTCAATGATGCGATCGAGTTGAGCTGGACGAACGCACCGCCGCCATTTGACTTTAGAATGGGAGCAAAGGCTTGCGCCATGCGGATCAGCCCGAATACATTGATCTTCATGGCCAACTCGAGCGAATCTATCGCATCGCTGTCCAGCGGGGTTGAAGCCTTGAAGACAGCTGCATTGTTAACCACCACCTGAACATCGCTCGTTCTATCCGCCAGCACTGTGATAGTCTTCGGCTCAGCCAGATTCAACTGAACCGGTTCCACCATGTCGCCAAAGCGCTCGGTCAGAGGTATGGCAGAATCCAGGTTGCGAACCGCAGCATAGACTTTCGTTGCGCCATGATGCAAGAAAGCATCGACTATCGCGCTGCCTATTCCGCGATTTGCTCCCGTGACAAGCGCTATCTTGCCTCTGATGTCGCAGGTTATTTTCATTTTATGTATAACACTGGCATGACTTGAATCGATGTCGATCTGGCTAATCATGAACACGCGTTCAATTATATTCCGCTTGAACCCCTCCGCGCAGCTCTTATTCAGAGCTTACTTATGTCTCGCGACATCGAGCCGTTGAGGTTCCGGATTCAGTCAACGCTTTTATCCGGTGGAACAAGAGGAAAGGGATGAGTCTATCATTGGAGCC
>JBDSOQ010000203.1:0-4579 GCA_039914755.1 Nitrosospira sp.
ATCCATAAGTGTAGCGTTCGCTGGCCGCTTTACGCGACAGAATGGCGGCGCCCCAGGCGAGTACAAGGCCGAGCACATCCGATAAATTGTGACCTGCATCAGCCACTAAGGCCGTGGAGTTGGCGGCAAAGCCATAACCGAACTCAACCACTACGAACGTTACATTTAAAACGATGGCAATCGCAAATATGCGTCCGTGGTCATGCGGGTTCGCGTGCCAATGACCGCCATGCCCAACCGGTGAAGGCGGTCCGGAAGAAGCATGCTCATGCTTGTGGTCGGGGTGACTTCCCATGATGGGGTCCACTTGGAGGAGAAGGATATGTGTCAGCATATCGCCGGGCCAGCATTAATACCACACGGCCTGAAATTACTCCCATCCGATATGCGCCGGGCTTACTCATGAAACGTTGATCGAACCAGGTTGGGCTTCCAGATGACCGATTAGGTGAAACTCACGCAAATATGCACGCTCGCTGCCCCTTCCCCGATTTTAATCCCAGATAATCCATCAGGACGCGAGATAATGGCAAGGCGGGTTGCGAGACAGTTTTGCCGGTTGAGAGAAGTCCATAGCCTGGTCTATGGACGCCGCGCAGGTAGTAAAAAAATAGCGGCGAAAATGGCCGCAAACTGACCGTCAGTACTCGCGTAGGCTCGCAGAGCCGCCTAATGAATTATCTGGGTTAATAGCAAAAGCTATGTCTGCTATCGTACAGAACACGCCGCGCCGCATGCATATTATCTTCTTGCACCGATTTTTGCCCTGTCCACATGAAAGCCCATTGACGAACAAAAAAAGGAAACCTCTCACCATGCCTACCGATAACAGCCACGACATGCAAGCATGCATCGATGCATGCAGCCATTGCCACCAGATCTGCCTGCAAACCGCCATGAATCATTGCCTTGAATCAGGCGGAAAACATTTGGAGCCCGAGCATTTCCGACTCATGATAAACTGCGCCGAAATTTGCCAGACGTCGCTTAATTTCATGCTGAGCGGTTCCAGGCTGAGCAATTATGTCTGTGGTGTCTGCGCCAGAATTTGCGACGCTTGCGCGGAAAGTTGCGAAAAACTGGATGGGATGGAAGAGTGCGCCCGCGCCTGCCGCAAATGCGCGGAAAGCTGCCGAAGCATGGCAAGCTAGAGTCACTGATTCTCGCAACACTTTCACATCGGCAGAATGCCGGATTGAAACAGCGCTGGGAGCATCGAGAGTACCCCGGAGTGGTGTGCTTGATGCGATGCAAAGTGACATTGAGCGCAGCATTTGAACCATGACCTTCGTTTGGTTAGGTCGCGTTTTTTATGCAGTACTTTTTTGCAGTGCCTGGGCAAAAGTGAGGACCGATAAAGTGAAACCAGGGCAATCGAAGCGGCCTTTGCATTCCCTTCGGTCCCTCAAGTTAACTTTTGAACTGTTATTGAGTTCGTTTCTTATATTATAAAACTGTCCGGAATTGGACCATGAACTCTGCCATATCGAATAACCATATTTTCAGCTGAACTAATTTATATTATGCGTTGTCTGTTCACACAGGCCACCGATAGTGTGTCTGCGCGTAATACCCAGATGGACCCTTGAACGAGTATACTTGACTGGGCTGCCTCGTAATGCAGCAGTCACAAGTATAAAAAACACAAATTCAGGGATTAGGTGGCATGGGTGACCGGGAAATCGATCAGCAGCTGGTGGAGCGTGCGCAACAAGGAGACAAACATGCGTTCGATCTGCTGGTGATCAAGTATCAACGCAAACTTGCACGATTGCTATCGCAATTCATCCGCGACTCTGCGGAAGTGGAGGATGTGACCCAGGAAGCCTTTATAAAAGCTTATCGCGCGTTACCGTCGTTCCGTGGAGACAGCGCGTTTTATACCTGGTTGTACAGGATTGGTATTAATACGGCAAAAAATTTTTTGGTGGCTCAAGGTCGGCGTGCGCCGACGACCACCGCCGGCTTCGATAACGAAGATGCCGAAGGCTTTGAGGAGGGCAGTCATTTACGGGAGATGAACACGCCGGAAAGCGAACTGACTAGCAAGCAGATTGCACAGACGGTTAATCAGACCCTGGAGGAATTGCCTGAAGAATTGCGTACGGCAATTACGCTGAGAGAAATTGAGGGGCTAAGTTATGATGAAATTGCCGTCATCATGAATTGTCCCATCGGTACGGTCCGGTCGCGAATATTTCGTGCCCGGGAAGCGATAGCGGAAAAACTACGGCCCCTGCTGGGGACCGGCAAAGACAAGAGGTGGTAGCATGCAAGATAAAATATCAGCGTTGATGGATGGCGAGCTGGATCCTGAAGAGGCAGCGGTTGTCGTCGACCAATTCAGAAAAATGGATGGCTTACGCGAGGAATGGGCGCTTTATCATCTGATCAGCGATTCGCTGGGGCAATCCGATGTGAAACCTTTCGATATCACACGTCGCGTCGGCGCAAGGTTGGCTGATGAACCGGACATACGAGCTGTGCTCGCACCGCGCTCGTCGATGAAACATAGGCCGATCGCCTACGCTGCCGCCGCCTCGATCGCGGCAGTGGCCATCGCAGGGTGGATGAGCCTGCAAACGATGCAAGCTCCGGAGGTGGCGCGGCAAAATCTGGCGGAGAACAATCCGGTTCCTGCAACCGCTATTCCGGCGGTTCCGGCAGCGGTGTCGGCTCCAGTGCAAATTAACGATTATCTCCTTGCGCACCGGGAATTTTCGCCGAGTACCTCGGTGCATGGCGTAGCGCCTTATATGCGTACGTCCGTGGAATCGCACCAAAATTTTGCCAGATGACACGGGTCGCGCTGGCTACCCTTTTGCTGTTATGCGCCAACATTCAACCTGCATTTGCGCAACATTCGTCCGGCTCCTCCCCAGAGGCATTAAACTGGCTGCAAAAAATCGCTGCCGCGCCTCGCCAGTATAACTATGTCGGCACTTTCATTTATTCATCCGGCGACCACATCGAGACCTCTCGCATCATCCATTTCGTGAATGAGGATGGCGAGCAGGAAAGAAGCGAAGTACTGGATGGCGCACCCCGGGAAATCATCCGTAACAATGATGAGATGAGGTGCTATCTGCCGGAAAGCAAGACCGTTGTCACTGAAAAGCGCTGGCTTCGGAAAGTTTTTCCCGCACTGCTGCCTCAGCCCTTGAATAATCTGGATGAGAGCTATATTGTCAAAAAAGGTGGGCAGGAGCGCGTCAGCGATTACCTTTGCCAGGTAATCGAACTGGAACCCAGGGACGACAAGCGCTATGGCCAGAAACTATGGGTGGATATCCATACGGGCCTGCTGCTTAAAGCCGCGGTAATGGATAAGGGTCGCGTCGTCGAGCAGTTTGTTTTTACGGCCTTGAAAATTGGCGGCGATATAGATAAAGAACTATTGAAATCCAAATATGCGGGCAAAGCTGCCGAGTGGCGCACCACCAATCTCGTATCGTCCACGGTGGCTCGCGGCAAACTCGGCTGGCAGATTAAAGATCCTCCCCCGGGATTCAAAAAGATCATAGAAATGAAGCGTCATCTCTCAGGAAAACCCGCGCCCGTGGGGCATATCGCAATGTCGGACGGTCTTGCCGCGGTATCGGTGTTCATCGAGCCGGTTTCCAAGGATTCCCCCCCGCCGAATGACGGGCTTTATCACAGCCGGGGTGCAATCAACATCTATAGCCGCACGATGGCGGATAACGTCGTAACAACGGTAGGCGAAGTTCCGCCGGCCACCGTAATGCAAATCGGAAACTCGGTAAGCAGGAAGGCCGATTAGAAGCAGGGATGGAATCTCAATACCGCTTGAGTTGTATTCTGACGCACGCTGATAACGAACCACGAACCGGAAAATGTGCCTGGAGGTCTTCGCCCAGTTGCCTGTCATCATGCCCGGGTATGGATAACAGCTGTGGTGAGTAAAATGCCCCGCCTATACCGTTTGATTCCCGAGTCTGCTACGAAACCGTTTCTGGCGCGCCAGACTGAAAAGTTCGGTATGATAGTCTTGCAGAAGCTCAGCTATTATCTCGAACGGATGGTTTATTCGCTTTTATCCTATGGAAGACAGAGAATGATACGCAAATTTATTCTGATGACGCTGATTGGATTGTCAACTGCCGTTTTCGCACAGACCCGGGAATTACCCGATTTTACCGGTCTCGTTGAAAAAGAAGGCCCTTCCGTGGTGAATATCAGCACGGTGCAAGCGCCCAGCATGGTTTCCAATCGGGATTTACAGGGAATGCCTAATATTCCCGAGGATGACCCATTTTTTGAATTTTTTCGCCGTCACATGCAGCCTTATGGCGCACCCAGGGATTTCGAATCGAAATCGCTCGGCTCGGGCTTCATCATCAGTTCCGATGGCTATATCCTGACCAATGCGCACTTGGTGGATTCTGCCGATGAAATTACGGTAAAGCTTACCGACAAGCGCGAATTCCGCGCCAAGCTGATCGGCGCCGACCGGAAAACCGATATCGCGCTTCTCAAAATCGAAGCCAGCGGCCTGCCTAAGGTAACCCAAGGCGATCCGAGCAAAATGAAAGTTGGCGAATGGGTAGTGGCGATCGGC
>JBDSOQ010000026.1:0-8378 GCA_039914755.1 Nitrosospira sp.
GCCGGCGTCGATCTCGTTGCCAGAGATATTTCCCGTCCACTTGCCGAACAGGGAGGGGCGATTGTCGAGGTCAATGCCGGGCCCGGTTTGCTGATGCACATCAAACCTGTCATCGGCACGCCGCGCCCCGTTGGCGAAGCCATCGTCGAGCATCTCTTCCCCAACCAGGGAGACGGCCGGGTTCCGGTCGTCGGCATTACCGGCAGCTATGGTAAAACCACAGTGGCGCACCTTATCGCTCATCTACTCGCGTTGTCCGGCAAACATACGGGACTGGCATGCAGCGATGGGTTTTACCTCGACCGCAGGCAAGTCCATAAGGGCGATCATGCCAAATGGAAGACGGCTAACAACATCCTGACGAATCGTTCGATAGAAGCCGCGGTTTTTGAAAATGGCAGCGATAGCATTCTGGGTGAGGGTCTGGCCTACGACGGATGTCATGTAGGTGTCATTACCAATGTCGAACTGCAGCGGCACTATGGACGGCACTATATCGAAACCGCCAAGCAGGTTTTCGATGTACTGCGCACCCAGGTGGATGTGGTGTTGCCCACGGGTGCGGCGATACTCAACGCCAGGGACGCAATGCTGGTTGAAATGGCTGCACTGTGCAACGGCGAGGTCATATACTTCAGCCTCGATCCCGAGTTGCCTGTTATCAGGAAACATTGTTTAGCCGATACGGCGGAGATAAAAGGCGCACAGGCCAAGCGGGCCGTGATAGTTCGAGATGGCAAAATTCTGCTTGTTACCGGTTCCAGCGAGTTGGTACTGGGAAATGTGGTGGATGTTCCGCTTACCCAGGGTGGCCATGCCGTTTCGGAGGTAGAGAATGTTCTGGCGGCGGTAGGCGCTGCGTGGGCACTCGGCATCGAACCGGCTCTCATACGTGCCGGAATCGAAAATTTCACCGGTAATCAATAAGACATGGAAATCAGACGCATATCAGCAACGCTCCGGATGAGCAAGAAGCACCAGGAGAACTTTCAATGAAAGTATCGTCTATCCGCGCATTGCGTGGGCCTAATTTGTGGAGCCGCCACACAGCCATAGAAGCAATAGTTTCTTGCGGTGAAACCGGATCTCTCGTAGAAACCAGAGGCTTCATGGTCCGGCTGCGCGATCGATTTCCGCAAATCGATTTGCTCCAGCCGGCATTCCAGCCTGAAGCGGGGATCATGGCGCATGCGCTTGAGCGTGCCGCGCTCGGCCTGCAAACGCAGGCTGGCTGCCCGGTAATCTTCAGTAAGACTACTCGCACGCTGGAAGCCGGCATTTATCAAGTCATTGTCGAGTACAGCGAAGAATCGGTAGGCAGGCTTGCCATCGAATTCGCGCTGACCTTATGCCATGCCGCGATTGAGGATACTTTCTTCGACGTCGCCGATGCCGTCAATCGTCTTCATGAACGGTATGAAGAGATTCGTTTTGGACCGAGTACGGGTGCGATCGTCCGTGCGGCGGTGGCACGCGATATTCCTTTTCGCCGGCTGACCGATGGCAGTATGGTCCAGTTTGGCTGGGGCAGTCGCCAGCGTCGTATTCAGGCTGCGGAGACGGGGCGGACCAGCCTCGTGGCGGAATCCATTGCGCAGGATAAGGAGCTGACCAGAACGCTGCTGAGCAATGCCGGTATCCCGATCGCGGCAGGCAGACCGGTAGCGAATGCGGAAGATGCCTGGGTGGCTGCCTGTGAAATAGGCGGCCCGGTTGTTGTCAAGCCGCGGGATGGCAATCAGGGCAGGGGAGTAGGCGTGAACCTGACCAGCCGGGAACAGGTGGACGCTGCCTACGCGGTAGCGGTTGAGATCAGCGATGAAGTCCTGGTTGAGCGTTGCGTTCCCGGTAATGATTACCGCATGCTAGTGGTCGGCAATAAGCTGATTGCGGCTGCCCGGCGCGACCCGCCGCAGGTTGTCGGCGACGGCATGCACAGCATCAGTCAATTGGTTGAGCAGATAAATAGTGATCCGCGACGTGGTGAAGGTCATGCGAATGCACTGACAAAAATTCATTTTGACGAAATTACGGTTGCCCAACTGGCTACCAAGGGTTTTGCTCCAGAATCCGTGCCCTCTAAAGGCGAACGCGTTGTGCTGCGCAATAACGCCAATCTTTCCACCGGCGGAACGGCCACCGATGTCACCGATGATGTTCATCCCGAGCTTGCCGCGCGCGTGGAAGCCGCTGCCCGAATGGTGGGTCTCGATATCTGTGGCGTGGATATTGTCTGTGATAGCGTATCGAATCCGCTTGAAGAGCACGGCGCTGTAATAGAGATCAATGCTGTGCCAGGCCTTCGTATGCATTTGCAACCGTCATTCGGCACAGGGCGTGCGATAGGAGAGGCGATTATTGCCAATATGTTTAAAGACGATGATGACGCGCGCATCCCCGTTGTGGCGGTAACGGGAACCAACGGCAAGACCACTACCGTCCGCCTGATTGCCAATATCCTCGAATGCCAGGGCATGCGTGTCGGCATGACCAGTACTGACGGTGTTTATGTTGAAGGTCAGCGTATCGATACGGGCGACTGCAGCGGCCCCAAGAGTGCGAAGAAAGTTCTTCTTCACCCCGATGTCGATGCGGCAGTTTTCGAGACGGCGCGGGGCGGCCTGCTGCGCGAGGGGCTGGGCTTCGATCGTTGTCATGTGGCTGTGGTGACCAATATCGGTGGAGGCGATCATCTTGGCCTTTCACACGTCAACACGGTAGAGGATTTGACTGCCGTCAAACGCATTGTCGTTCAAAATGTTGCACCGGGCACCGGCGTCGCTGTGCTCAATGCGGCTGACCCCCTGGTGGCAAGCATGGCGACCCACTGCCCGGGTTTGGTCACATTTTTCGCCCGTGATCCCCGCAATCCCGTGATAGTGAAGCATCGTGCACAGGGCAAACGCGTCATTTATCTCGATGGTAATTCGATCGTCGCTTCGGAAGCGGGTGTTGAACACCGCCTGACGCTGGCGGGAATTCCTCTCACGCAGAACGGGACTATCGTATTCCAGATCGAAAACGCAATGGCCGCCACTGGAGCGGGCTGGGCGCTTGGCCTCGACTGGGAAGTCATACGTGTCGGTTTAGCCAGTTTTGTCAGCGACACACAAACCGCACCAGGCCGTTTCAATCTCTTCAGTCACCGGGGCGCCACGCTTATTGCGGACTACGGCCACAATGCGGATGCAATCCGGGCGCTTGTGCTCGCTATCGACAAGATGCCGGCCAAGCGGCGCTCAGTCGTGATCAGCGGCGCGGGTGATCGCCGCGACGAGGACATTCGTCAACAGACCAAGATTCTCGGTGATGCTTTTGACGAGGTGGTGCTTTATCAGGACAAGTGTCAAAGAGGCCGAGCCGATGGGGAAGTGCTGAGCCTGTTGCGACAAGGTCTGAAGAATGCGAAGCGCACCCGCGACGTCAAGGAGATTCGCGGCGAGTTTGTGGCGATCGATGCTGCCTTTGCCAACCTGAAAGCCGGAGAGTTATGCCTTATTCTCATCGACCAGGTGGATGAGGCACTGGGATATATTACCCAGCGCGTAGTTGCCGGCTGACAAGCGGTGCTGGCGCAACCGGCTGTGGTTGAGGAAAGAGCTACTGATCCGCATCATCTCTCGGCAACCGAGTATGGATTTGCAATCCACCGAGGTTAGCCATAAACTGAAATTCGCGTTGAGATTGCCGCGCTGAGTTCGCTCGGCAACTGTTTTTATTGCTTACCCTGGAAGGAGAAAAATCATGTCAGGAGATAGTATCTATCGAATTACAGAGATAATCGGAACCAGCCAGACCTCATGGGAGGATGCAGCCAGAAATGCCGTCGAGACGGCGTCAAAAACATTGCGCGACCTGAGGGTTGCGGAAATAGTGAAGCTGGATATGGTAATTGAGGATGGCAAGGTCGCTGCGTATCGTGCAAGAGTGAATCTGTCTTTCAAGTATGAAACTGAAGGCAAGTAGCTTTCGTTCGGCCAAACCGATGGATTCTTCTGCCGGCGAAGGAAACCCGGCAGAGATACGGTGCTGTAACAGCGGCAGCCGAAAGGCCGCAGGGGTAGCCGCTGCGGGTTGCAGGCAAGTCAGCGCAGCCGACGTACTACGAGGAATGAATGGAATTATTGTTGTCATTGCAGGTGCTTTTAATGCACCGTCGGCAGCACAGTATAAAATTCGAATCCGGGGAATGACAATCAGGATATGTGCGGACGTTTTGGCTTAAATTATCCTCAAGCCACCTTGCGTGATTGGTACCAGACTTCGGCCAGGCCGGAGATCGGACCACAGTACAACATTGTCCCAACGATGGATATCGTGGTGATACGCGACGACGAAAGTGGGCGCCATTGGATCAATGATCTTTACCCTCTCCCATCCAAGGAGAGCGCCATTCAAACGATTTGAAGGCCCCGAAGCCAGGAAGCTTATATGAAACGAACGCGTCCCGTGCTCAATTCATAAATACCTCCCACATGGGTCACGCGCCCTTCCCGCATGGCCCGCGCCGCTGCGGGAAGAGTGACGAGTTGATGCAAGGACCATCGGACATTTGCTTCCACCGCGGAACTGATCAATGTCTCCTTGTCTGCTTTCAGATTGAGGTTGGTCAGTCCGGGTTTGATCAACTGGATCAGCGCCCCGATGTGCTCGGGTTCAGTGGGCTTGTTAATCATTTCCTCCACGGTGGCCGAGACGGCACCACACTTTTCATGGCCCAACACAACTACTAATGGAGTATGCAGGTGGCGCACGGCATATTGCAATGAGCCGATCACATCTTCCGCAATAACATTGCCGGCGACACGAATCGTGAAGAGCTCGCCAAATCCAACATCGAAGATGAGTTCGGGTGGCACACGCGAGTCGCTGCAACCCAGAATGGTGGCAAATGGTTTCTGGGTTTCCACAAGGAGGCTGCGCCAGGAAGACTGCTGGCGATCATGTAGCGGTTTATCATCCATAAACCGCTGGTTGCCCGCTTTCAATCGCGCCAGTGCCTCATCGACATTACGTGGATAAGGTTCTTTGCCGATTGATTTAAATGATGGCGCTTCCGCTCCCACATTAAAGGCCATCCCCAGACCTAAACCGCACGCTCCAAGTAGGCATTGTCTTCGCTTGATATTCGGTTTTGTCATGAATGCGCCTTTTGGGGTAGAGTCAGAACAATCGTATCAAATTACGCTTGCTATAAGCATATTGGATAACTCAACCGAAACCTCATATTATTCTATTTCGAGCAGGTGATGACGGTTCTTTTCGGCTTGCCGATTGTCCACAGAGCAAATGCGCAGTGGGCAGATTGACGACCTGGAGCCGACGCGTGCGGTGGAACTGCACGACAAGATGTTGCGGACCGGATTGCCGATATGAATGCCGTCATTTACAGTTAATTCGAGCTGCAATTAATTTGAGCTGAAAATAGCGCTAAATGCAAGCCCGGTCGGTTTCAAACGCAAACCGTTACAACTACCGGGCATTACCAATGCAAAAAAAGCGCCGATTGCGCCTTTTTTGTTTTTTCTGCGTCGATGAGATCAACGCTTATACAGCAGCGGCGGCTTCTTCCTCAAACTGAAGTTTCACCTTGTTATCGGCACCGATATCCACCGTCACTTTGCCACCGTTAGCCAGACGCCCGAACAGCAATTCATCCGCCAGGGCACTGCGAATAGTGTCCTGAATGAGCCGGGCCATGGGGCGGGCGCCCATGAGAGGATCAGCGCCGTTTTTGGCGAGGTATTCTCTCAGCGCATCGGTAAATATCGCCTCTACTTTCTTCTCGTGCAACTGGGTTTCAAGCTGCATCAGGAATTTATCCACCACACGCAGAATCACGTCCCTATCCAGGGATGCGAAGGAAATGATCGCATCCAGCCGGTTGCGGAATTCAGGCGTAAACATGCGTTTGATATCTGCCATCTCATCGCCTGCCTGCGCACCGGTGGTGAAGCCCATGGACGATTTGCTGAGCATTTCGGCGCCCGCATTGGTGGTCATGATAATTACCACGTTGCTGAAATCCGCCTTGCGGCCATTATTTTCGGTCAACGTGCCGTGATCCATCACCTGCAGCAGGATATTGAAAATATCCGGGTGCGCCTTTTCAATTTCATCCAGTAGCAGTACCGAATAAGGCTGCTTGATGATGGCCTCGGTAAGCAAACCGCCCTGGTCGAAACCGACATATCCCGGCGGAGCGCCGATCAGGCGTGAAACGGCATGCCGCTCCATGTATTCCGACATGTCGAAGCGGTGCAAATGAATGCCCAGTGCATAAGCCAGCTGCCGCGCCACTTCGGTTTTGCCAACACCAGTAGGGCCGGAAAAAAGAAATGAGCCGACTGGCTTTTGCGGATTGCCCAAGCCGCTTCTTGCCATCTTTATCGCCGCCGTCAGCGCATTGATGGCCTTGTCCTGCCCAAATACCACTGCTTTCAGGTCTCGATCCAGCACTTTCAGCGTACTCCGGTCATCGCTGGAGACATTCTGTGCCGGAATACGCGCAATTTTGGCAATGATGCTTTCGATCTCATGTTTGCTGATCACCTTGCGCTGCTTCGACTTCGGTAGAATACGCTGCGCTGCGCCGGCTTCGTCGATGACATCTATCGCCTTGTCCGGCAAATGCCGGTCATTAATGAAACGCGCCGATAATTCCGCCGCCGTGGTAAGCGCAATGGCCGTATATTTGACGCCATGGTGCGCCTCATAGCGGGCCTTCAGGCCGCGTAATATGGAGACCGTTTCCTCCACGCTCGGTTCAAGTACATCGATTTTCTGAAAACGACGCGATAGGGCATGATCCTTTTCAAAAATTCCCCGGTATTCGCTATAAGTCGTGGCGCCGATACATTTCAGCTGGCCGGTATTAAGTATCGGTTTAAGAAGATTGGACGCATCCAGCGTGCCGCCCGAAGCGGCCCCGGCACCGATCAGCGTGTGAATCTCATCAATGAAAAGAATGGCGTTGGAACTGTCGAGCAACTGTTTCAGCACCGCCTTCAGTCGCTGTTCGAAGTCCCCCCGGTATTTAGTCCCCGCCAGCAGCGCGCCCATATCCAGCGCATAAACCTGGTGATGCGCAAGAATGTCGGGAACATCATTTTCGATGATCCGCCTTGCCAGCCCTTCCGCGATGGCAGTCTTGCCCACACCCGCTTCACCCACCAGCAAGGGATTATTCTTGCGGCGACGGCATAGCGTCTGTATCAGGCGTTCCAGTTCCCGTTCACGTCCGATCAACGGATCGATCTTGCCAGCCAGCGCGAGGGAGTTGAGATTGACCGCGTAACTTTCCAGTGCGCCGCCCGCGCTCATTTCCTGCTCGGTATCGCCTTCGCTTTCGGATTTCGCGGGACTTCCCTGGGATACCTTGCTGATGCCATGAGAAATATAGTTCACCACATCGAGCCGGGTGATGCCTTTTTGATGAAGAAAATAAACCGCGTGGGAATCCTTCTCTCCAAATATCGCTACCAGCACGTTGGCGCCGGTGACTTCCTTTTTCCCGGAAGACTGGACATGCAGAATCGCGCGCTGGATCACGCGCTGAAAACCCAGCGTAGGCTGTGTATCCACTTCGCCGCTGCCGCCAACGGTAGGTGTGTTCTCGGTAACGTGCTCAGTCAGCAGTCGACGCAAATCGTCCATATCCACCGAGCAGGCGTGCAGCACTTCTGCAGCGGTCGGATTGTCGAGCAGAGCCAATAACAAGTGCTCGACCGTTATGAACTCATGCCGCTTCTGCCGCGACTCGACAAACGCCATGTGTAAACTTACTTCCAACTCTTGGGCAATCATTTTACGTCTCCTCCATCACGCACCTTAGCGGATGTTGATGCTGCCTCGCAAATGCGACCACCTGCTCAACCTTGGTGGTAGCTACATCGTTGGGATAAACTCCACATATTCCCGCTCCATCCATATGTACTTTGAGCATGATTTGGGTTGCCTGTTCTCGACTCTTCGAAAAAAAAGTCTGCAATACGGCCACCACGAAATCCATAGGCGTGAAATCATCATTCAGCAAAATCACCTTGAACATCGGCGGTGGTTTGAGTTTACTCTTTTTAGCCTCCAGTACAACATCTCCATGATTCCCTGCTTTCATGTCTACAGTCTCGCTATTCATCAGTTAGAGCGAAATGGGCAAGTCTCTGCCTCTTGATATAATATTTGACGATTACACTGAAATATTCAAGTACCTTCAGAAAATTATTCTGTTGCACTTCTATAAAATAAGTGAATTAAGCACTTGACTTGAATACTAGAGTTGCGTAAAACTGCTCTTGGCGTTTGGCTTCAAGTTCTCTGCAGTACCGGTTACAGCCGTTTTGCGGTCTTGAAACTCAAACAGTGTTCGGGTTTCCGGC
>JBDSOQ010000043.1:0-15385 GCA_039914755.1 Nitrosospira sp.
AGCGGTCCACGTCGGCCATGACAAAATCAATGCTACCCAGAATGGCGATCAAATCGGAAATCATCAGCCCGCGGCTGATCAGGGGAATCATTTGCAGGTGCGGAAAAGAAGGTGTGCGGATGCGCACCCGGTAGGCCATGGTGCTACCGTCGCTGATCAGGTAATAGCCATTGTTCCCTTTGGTCGCCTCGATGCCGACGAATGCTTCGCCCGGTGGGATGACCGGCCCCCAACTGACGCCCAGAAAGTGATTGATGAGAGTCTCGATGTCATGCAGGGTGTATTTCTTGAGCGGCGGCGTAGTCAACGGATGATCCGCCTTATAAGGTCCCGCCGGCATATGGTTCAGGCACTGCTCGATGATGCGCAGGCTCTGGCGGATCTCCTCGGCGCGAACGGCGCAGCGGTCGTAGCAATCACCATGCTGGCCGGTGGGTATGTCGAACTCGAACTGGTCGTAGCCTGAATAAGGCCGTTCCTTGCGAAAATCCCATGCAAAACCACACGCGCGCAGGCCAGGCCCGGTCACGCCCCACTCTATCGCTTCATCCACTGTATACGTACCAATACCGCGGCTGCGTGCCTTGAGGATGCGATTGCCCAGCGCAATCTTGTCATACTCGTCGAGCCGGGGCGGAAGATAATCGAGGAAGTCGCGCACCAGCCGGTCCCACCCATCAGGCAGATCCTGGGCCACGCCGCCGATGCGATACCAGCTCGGGTGCATGCGACCTCCGCAAATCGCCTCGACGACATCGAATACCCGCTCCCGGTCGGTGAACATGAAAAATACGGGCGATAACGCGCCCAGATCCTGAGCATAGGTACCGTAGAACACCAGATGGCTCGCGATGCGGAAAAACTCGGCCATCATCACGCGAATCACCTGTACTCGCTCGGGCACTTCGATGCCAGCCAGTTTTTCTACCGCCAGCACATAGGGAAGGTTGTTCATCACCCCGCCCAGATAGTCGACGCGGTCGGTATAAGGGATGTAGGTATGCCAGGACTGGCGTTCCCCCATTTTTTCCGCGCCGCGGTGGTGAAAGCCTATATCGGGCACGGCGTCGACGATTTCCTCCCCATCGAGTTGCAATACGATGCGAAAGACGCCGTGTACACCCGGGTGGTTGGGTCCCAGGTTGAGAAACATGAAATCCGTGCCTTCATGCGCACGCCGCATTCCCCACTCTTCCGGATGAAAGCGCAGCGCCTCCTGCTCCGCGTCTTCCTTCTCCCGCGTCAAGCGGAATGGCGCCATTTCGGTGGCACGCGCCGGATGATCCTTCTGCAGCGCATGACCTTTCCACCAGGGCGGCAAAAGAATACGGCGCAGATGCGGATGGCCTGAAAAAACAATACCGAACATGTCCCATATCTCGCGTTCATACCAATTCGCCGCCGGCCAGATGCCGGTGATGGTAGGCACCCGCAGATCGTCGACAGAAAGCGCGAGCTTGAGGCGAATGTCCGTATTGCGCTCGAATGACAGCAAGTGATAAACCACCGTGAAATGACTGGCCGGCTGATCGTCGCGATGGACGCGGGTGCGCTCGTCGATGGCAGTAAGGTCATACAGCATGCGGTAAGGACGCTTCGCCTCCAGCTTCAGGTAGCGCAAAACATCGCACACGCTGTTCCGCGCGACCCACTGTGTGGGCATGCCATCGCGGGTTTCCTGCGTGATCCCGATTGCCGCGCCAAAGCGGTCCTTCAATTCCGCAAGAATGCCCGGAACGTTCTGTTCCAGGACAACGCTGGATGAAGTCTCGCTCAAGGTTCAAACCTCGTCGGGACTACGCAATACTGTCTCGCGCATTCTCCGCGTTCTGTTGATATCCCGCTGCGACAGCCGGTCCGACCGTTCGACCCCTTGCGGGCCGATGACCCAGCTCAGCGGACGCCTTTCCTTGCCAATCGCATCCTGGAGCAGATTCAGGCCCTGCATGAATGCGTCCGGACGCGGCGGACACCCTGGAACATAAATATCCACCGGGATGAATGCGTCCACCCCCTGCACCACGCTGTAAATATCGTACATACCGCCGGAATTGGCGCAGGAGCCCATCGAGATAACCCAGCGCGGTTCCAGCATTTGCTCGTAAAGCCGCTGGATCACCGGCGCCATCTTCATGAATACGGTGCCCGAGATGACGATCAAGTCGGCCTGGCGGGGTGAGGCGCGGATCACTTCGGCGCCGAATCGGGCAATGTCATACTTGCTGGTGAAGCTCGTAGCCATTTCCACGTAACAACACGAGAGACCGAAGTTGTAAGGCCAGACGGAATTTTTGCGGCCCCACGCAACGAGGTCTTGCAGCCGCGCCAGCAATACACTGCGTTGCCCATCTTCTTCAATACCATGGTTACTGCGGATAGCTGACTTGTGGCGTGGCGGCTCAGTCGGCTCAGTCGGCTCAGTCGACTCAGTCGGCTCAGTCGACTCAGTGGGCTCGCGGGACTCAATTGACTCGATTGGCTCAGCTGCCCTGGTTGCCTTGCTCAGCGACCATCGCATTGTTCGGCCTCCCTTTGTCCATGGGAACGATGCCCGCTGGAACCCCAGTCCAGCGCGCCCAACGTCCATAAATAAGCCAGTGCCGCGCCCAGAACACCGATGAAGATAACCACCTCGATATACCCAGCCCAGCCCAGTTCGCGAAAAGCGACCGCCCATGCAAAGAGGAAAACGGCTTCCACGTCGAAGATCACAAAGAACATTGCGATCAGATAAAATTTGGCGGACAGGCGCAATCGTGCAAAACCGACGGTGACAATACCGGCCTCGAACGGCTCATCCGCCACCCCGGCCCGGTGGCGTTCACCAATGACATGCGAAAGCAACAGGATTACGCCCATCAGCGCGATGACGAGAAGGAAATAGGCTACCAGCCGCCAAACCTCAGTCAATTGTGCCGGCGTATTCAAGGACCACGCTCCTTGGACTTCCGTCCTTTGGTTGATCCCGGCGAGGCGCGGGGATGCAGAAAGTTAGTCTGGTTCATCTTGCGGATGTGTTCTGTACGATAGCCAACAGACGAATCAGGGCACGTCGCTCGCTCAGTCAGCCGTCGAGAGTAATGATCGAGGAACCGGATAAGCTTCCGGCTGCGGATTTGTTCAGTAGATCGGAAGAGAATGTTCCCCGAATATGCAATCCGGATCAACCGGAGTCTGTCTGGGTGAAAAATCTGTTCTGCCACTGGCGAATGCAGAGTTGCATGGCAAGGGAGATATGACATGACGAATTCGGGACAGGACGAAGTAAAGTATAGGCATGCGCGGGATTTGCGACGCTTCGGTAACTGCACTCAATTCAAGCTGGATCGGGTGAGTTGCGACCACACATACCTGTACTCTTCTCGTCCGGGCGCCGTTTATTCCGCAGCAATGGCGGCGATGAGAACCTCGGCCGTTGGCGCTATTTCCGGAAATTCCTCAGCTCATTCTTAATAGTGCCGGCGTCACCTCGTTCTGACATACGCCATCGCGCTCGAAGATGCTGATGTTTTGCAGGGTAGTTTGCGCAATGCTCGATAGGGCATCAACGGTGAAGAATCCCTGATGCCCGGTAATCAATACATTTGGAAAAGTCAGCAGACGCAGAAACACATCGTCCTGTATCACCTGATCAGACAAATCCTGAAAAAACAGGTCTCCTTCCTGCTCATACACATCCAGGCCCAGGTAACCGATTTTCGATGACTTAAGCCCTTCAATCACCGCCTGCGTATCGATCACCGCGCCACGACTGGTGTTGATCAGCATGATGCCCTGCCTCATGCGCATGATTGCCGCTCTATCGATTAAATGGTGAGTTTTCTGGTTCAGTGGGCAATGCACCGTAATAATGTCGCTGTCTGCGTAGAGCTTTTCCAGCGGAACATATTCCACACCCAGCCTGATGCATTCGGGGCTGTGCTGCGGATCATATGCAATCAGGCGACAACCAAATCCGTGCAGTATTTGAACAACTGCCGTACCGATGCGTCCCGTACCGATTATGCCAACTGTTTTGCCGCGCAATTCAAAACCAAGCAACCCCTGCAATTCAAAATTACCGCTGCGCACACGATTATAGGCTTGGCAAAGACGCCGGTTGAGTGCCAGCATCAGTCCTACACAATGCTCTGCCACCGAATGCGGTGAATAAGCCGGAACGCGCACGACATGAAGCCCCAGGTCAACCGCCGCCTGTATGTCGACATTGTTGAAGCCGGCACAACGCAAGGCGATCAGGCGCGTGCCCTGTGAGGACAGAGTTCTTAGCACATCGGCATTGAGCGTATCGTTCACGAATACGCACACGGCGGGAAAGCCCTCCACCATCCGCTGCGTCTCTTCGCATAACGGCAAATCAAAAAACGCCAGTTCATGTCCGATGTTAAGATTGGCCGCCTCCAAAAATTGACGGTCATAGGGTTTTGCACTACACACGGCAACTTTCATTTCAACCTCTCGACAAAAATTACCTGAACCGGACTAAAAACCCGATCTGTTAATTTACATATTGCGGCTCTTTTTAATCAGGTCATAAGCGGTCTGTACTTCCTGAGTTTGTGCGGTAGCCACAGCAATCATGTCTTCTGGAACCCCCTGCCCCATTAATTTGTCGGGGTGATACTGGCTTATCAGCTTCCGATAGGCACGCTTGATTTCCTGGTCGCTGCTTTCCTTCTTTACACCTAATGCCTTATAAGCCTCATCCAGAGCGTTGGCGGAAGACACCCGGCCACCCGCAAAGTGTGACTGGTTTAAAACCATCTCCAGCAGTTTTGAAAACGCAACCTGATCATAGCCCAGGCGGAGCGCAATACCTTTTAATAAGCTCTCCTCAGCCGTATCCATCCGCCCGTCGGACAGCGCCATGACAATGAGGTAAACCAGCAACATTTGCTTCAGGCTATGGGTGTGTCCACAGACAGCGATAAATTCGTTCAGCTTCGGCTCAAAATCAAAATCCGGCTCCGCTCCCTGCCTGAACAGAGCAATCGCGCGCTCACGGTGTTCGGACGACATGTGCAGCTCTTGCATGAAATCTTCAACATGAGTGATTTCATCCCGGGAAATATGGCCATCCGCCTTGGCAAGTTTTCCCATCAGCAAAAAAACAGCTTCGATAAAAACCGACTGCCGATGAGCATTCGTAAATGGATTAACCGCACCCGAGCCGTAAGCTATGTAACGGTCGACGATACCTCCGACGATATAGCCGAGCAATGCGCCGAAAATGCCGAAGAAGTGATAACCTAACAAGACCCCGATTATTTTGAACAACATGAAATTCCTGCCGATTATTTGAAAAAATTGACTATGGATCAGTTTACCGAAGCCTTGCGCAGTTCGCAGAAATATATCCGCCAGGAAACGGCGGAATTATCCCGATAATTAACGTCGATGCACCAAGCAAACAAGGAGGAAACCATGATTGAATTGCACTCGAGCCCAACGCCTAATGGCCAGAAGGTGATGATCATGCTTGAGGAGATGGGGGCCGAATGGAAGCATATCGACGTGAATATCGGCGTTGGCGAGCAGTTCGAGCCCGAACACCTGAAACTCAGCCCCAATAACAAGATTCCTGCCATTGTGGATACGGATGGGCCAGGCGGTGGACCCTACATAATGATGGAATCGGGCGCTATCCTTGTTTATCTCGCCGAGAAATCCGGAAGATTCATGCCAAAGGATGCACGCAAGTACTATGACACATTGCAGTGGCTGTTTTTCCAGGTAGCGCATATCGGGCCGATGTTCGGCCAGGCTAATCACTTCAATGGCCAGGCCAAGGATAATCAGTACGCCCGGGATCGCTACAACAATGAAGCGCTACGTCTGTACCGCGTACTGGAAAACCGCCTGAGTAAATATCAATGGCTCGCTTCCGGCGAATACACTATCGCCGATATCGCCACTTATCCGTGGTGCAAAGGGCATAAGGATCGCGGCATCGACAGTATTGCTTTTCCCAATTTCATGCGCTGGTTCGAAGCCATGGAGGCACGCCCGGCTGTGCAGCGCAATAATGAAATGGTAACCAAAATTCGTGAGCGCATGGAAAAGGCGGCAGAGAGCCGCGCCCATATCAATATTTACGATACGAAGGATAATGCCGAGCGACTCACTCGAGCCACATCGCCGAGGAACAATGGAGGATAGGAAATACTTGCGTTTGTGTGATTGAACCTCGGATAAAACCTCAGCCGATCTTCAAGGAAGCGATAACAGCAGAGCTTTCGGCAATGGATCTGGAACGACTGCAACCAGAGTCCAGGCAAAGTGTGGTGTCTGTTCAACGCGCCGGGTGTCCGGAAATTTTTCGTCGATGCCTTGTTGCCGATGAGCTTGATGGCGCATCGGCAACTTTCAGGCGTGCAGAGGGAATTGGAATTTATGCGTTGCTTGGAAGACCATTCCCCTTGAAAAATACTGCTGCGCCCTGCATGGTCGCTCCAAAAGCGTAGCCCGAGATTGATTACCCGCCCCGGTTACCGGCTCTTCCGCGAATACCGGCCAGGCCGATCAAACCCAACCCCAGGAGTGCGAGGGTGCCGGGTTCGGGAACCTGGCCCACCCTCACTACGATGGCAGAACGATCGACCTCGGCACCTTGGGCGTCATAAGCAACGAGAGCGAAGCTGTATTCACCAGCGCTGTTTGGATCGAACGAGGGAAAACTCGGAGGAGTAATTCCTGGTAGCCCACCGCCCAAAAAATCCATTCCCATATTCCATGAATCTTGAATGGGCCCGACCAGGCCGCTGGGAAAAATGATCTGGCCATGCTCACTTTCCTCTGTATTAAAACCAGGATTAAAATCGTACAACAACTTGTAATTGTATAAGTTTAGGCCTTCTCCACCCAGGTAGAAGCCAATATTCCAGGTCGCATACGGATTAGCAGGAGATGGATCATTCGTGTCCACACCCGGACTGGCGAAGAAAATGCCAGCCCCATCGTTCGTAAGAGCGGGGTTGGAATAACGCTGGTGAGCGGTCAATCCCAGTGTAACTGCGGAATTTCCCAAGTTGGTCACTGCCACCGCTACTGCGTCGTTTGGAATCCCGGTGCCGCCAAACGTAGCGCCGGCCAGCGTACCAAATGTATCGTAACTTTGACTGATGGGCGCGGCCAGAGCGTTTCCGGCAAGCAGAGCGCCGGCAAGCACGCTCCAGGGTAGTATCTTGTTCATATGTTCTCCATTTGTTTATCGTTATTGGCGCACACGACCTTGACCATTCTCCGTTTTCTTCAATCGTGCCGCCACAGCATTTTAAGCACGAACCGTGCCATGTGCTCGATATGGCACGGTAACCCAATGGATTAACGGGTTGCAGGGAAAGAAGCGCGCCATTTGCTTGGGCTGGGTGTAAACGTGCCCGACAGGCACCATACGGATCTGTATGGATTAATATGACTTTGGAATAGTTATGGGAAAAATTTTTCTCGCTATAGCGACTTCGAGAATGATGTCAATGATTGCCTTGCCGCGAGATCTTCAATAGCGGTGCGCCCAACATGATGTAGCGCGATCACGGTATCGCCTGGAACGCCTTGAATAGGCGAACGCTCGGATTCAAAGAGCGAAGGCCATGAGTTGTTATAAGGAACGACTTCAACTTTCATGCGGCTACCCAACCCCTTCATTGTGCTCTCACTTCTGCGGCGGCTACTGCCTGACCGCGTGTAAGACGCGCAGCACGCGCACCAGCTCGCCGGTCAGGTCATAGACCAAGATGTAATTCTGATGCGCTACCAGCTCGCGGGTGCCGGCGACACGACCAGGGCGGCCGAGACCGGGGTGCTTGACCAGGCGGCTGGCCTTTTCTGAAAACAGCTCATCGAGGGCCAGCGCCGCCACCGGGTTGTCGGCCTCGATGTAGTCATAGATTTCATCACGGCCCTGAATGGCCTCTGGCGTCCAGAGCAGTTCCGTCACTCGACTTCAAGACGGCGACGCGTGACAGCTCGCCGGGCGGCGAACTTGGCTTCAACCTGATTGGTTGGCACCAGGTTGCCGGCGTTGGCCGAGTCCAAGCCGATTTGCACCTGGCGACGGAACCAGGCGTCATGCTCGGCCACTTCCTGCTGCCGCTGCACGAAGTCGCGCATGAAGTCGCGCAGGAGCTGCGCGCCGGTGCGATCGCAGGCCTTTGCGGCCGTGGAGAACTCACTTTTCAGGCCTTCATCGACCCGGAATGTAAAGGTTGCCTCGCTCATGGCATTGTCCCCATGTGTTACAAAATGAGTGCATAGTAGCACAAGACGGGCGACACTGAAATCGTCTTGTTTGTCGCGTAATTCCTAAAATCTGTTACGTCAGAGCTAACCCGACTTTCGCTATTCGCGCCCTGAAACCACTGTTTTCCATTGATTTTCGACGCGGCCTCTGCGGTAAGTCGTTGATTTGCTGTATGGGTGCGCTGTTGGAATCGTGAAAGTCGCTTGTAGTGAAGACCTTGGCCATTGGCAGCGGGGGAGCGAGTTCTTAAACTGGGTGCATGTTCCTCAAATGCACACGGCGGACCAAAGATGGCAAGACGCACCACTACTGGAGTGTGGCGGAGAACCGGCGTCTGGTGAATGGCAAGGTGGTACAGCGCCAGGTGCTGTACCTGGGCGAGATCAACGATAGTCAGCAAGCGGCCTGGCGCAAGACGATCGAGATCTGCGACGAAGGCGCCAAGCGTCAGGTCGCGCTGTTTCCGGAAGACGCGCTGCCCATCGGTGACGCCACGGTGGTGGGCGTGCGCTTGAGCGAGCTGCAACTGAAGCGCCCGCGTCAGTGGGGAGCGTACTGGCTGGCTTGCGTGCTCTGGCAGCAGTTGGATCTGGACACATTTTGGTCAGCGCGCCTACCCGCTTCACGCAAGGGCACCCGCTGGGTGCAGGTGTTGCAAATCCTGGTGGCGTATCGGCTGATCGATCCGGGCTCGGAGTGGCGCCTGCATCGGGACTGGTTCACGGCGAGCGCGATGGCTGATTTACTGGAAGCCGATTTTGGTCTGGCCGGCAAAGATACGCTATATCGCTGTCTGGACAAGCTGCTGGCGCACAAGCAGGCATTGATGCTGTTTCTGAAGCAGCGCTGGGGCGAACTCTTCGGTGCCTCGTTCGACGTGCTGCTGTACGACTTGACCAGCACCTATTTCGAGACTGACACTGTACGGGAAACGCCGGACAAGCGCCAATACGGCTACAGCCGCGACAAGCGGGGCGACTGTCGGCAAGTCGTGATCGGCTTGATCGTCACCCCGGAAGGCTTTCCCTTGAGTTATGAAGTCTTGGCCGGCAACACTGCCGACTGCACGACGTTGTCCGGCCTGCTCAAGCGTATCGAGACCCGGTACGGCAAAGCCAATCGGATCTGGGTCATGGACCGCGGCATCCCGACGGAAGAGACGCTGGGGCAAATGCGCGAGATGGGCGCTTCCTATTTGGTGGGCACACCCAAGGGACGATTGAGCAAACTGGAGCAGCCCTTTCTCTGTGCATCCTGGGAGTACGTGCGGGAAGGATCGCGAGTCAAGCGCCTGCCCCTGGAGAGCGACACTTACGTGTTGGCCGTGAGCGCGCAGCGCATTGGCAAGGAGCGTGGCATGCGGCAACGCCGACTCAAGCGCGATGTGGAAAGGCTCAAGCAGTTGCAGCGACAAAGCCTTACGCGCGACCAGTTGCTGATGAAGGTGGGGGCGGCCAAACAAGATGCGGGGCGAGCCGCGAACCTGATCAAACTGACGCTGCCATCCTGTCGTGGAATCGTGACGCCAGACGCCTTCCAGTTTGAACTTGACCGCGACAAATTGCGCCAGGTGCGGCGCCGGGAAGGGCGCTATCTGTTGCGCACCAACCTCTCGGGCCACGATCCGGCGCAGCTTTGGACCTTTTACATCCAGCTCACGGAAGTCGAGCAGGCATTCAAGGAACTCAAGCACGACTTGTCGATTCGGCCGATCTTCCATTCCAGGGAAGATCGTATCGAGGCCCACATCTTCGTTGCCTTCCTGGCTTATTGTCTGCAGGTTACGCTCAAACATCAGCTCAAGCGCGTAGCTGCGGGTCTGACGCCGCGTGCCGCGCTGGACAAGTTCAAGACCATGCAAATGGTCGATGTCCATCTGCCCACCACCGACGGACGCCATCTGATCCTGTCGCGCTACACCCAACCGGAACCGGAGCAGCGCCTGCTACTGGACCAACTGCGTCTCAAACTGCCGGCGCAGCCACCGCCGAAAATTACCGCTCAACCATCGCCCATCGTCTCTACGAAAGCCTGCAACGTGTAGTGAAGACCTTTGCGGGTTGCATCACCAAAAATCAATCACTTAACCTGCATTGAGACCGTGAATAGCGAAAGTTGGGCTAAATTCCCCCGTTTTTATTGCAGGCTGCAGTCGATACCCGCGCATAGCCGATTTCCATGCTTGGTTTCCCCCATTCTTTTCGCCACAGCCTTTTGCCACACTGCGAACCTAAAAAAACAATGTATTAGCATTGTCTTTTTGGTGTAGTAAAAGGGAAGCCTTACACCAAAATATTACTTGACAGAGTGCTGGGAGAAAGCTCAGGGCTGATGTACCTCAGTTCCTCGCAACTTGGCGCTGCAATGTCAACGACGCGCTGTATTAGCTTGATCGAGAGTACATCTTGACATAAACTTCACATAAATTTCACACAAACTTCACATTTCCATTGTGGAATTTGTGTGAGCTGATAGTCGAATTAAGCTTCTAGTTATTCATTATTGGATAGGAGGACACGATGAAAATGGAAAGATTTGTCGGAACGTTATATATGTTTGCCATGGCGACAGCGCTGATTTCATCCGCTGAAGCGATGGCGGATATGTCTGCTCGTGTCACAAGCCAAAGTGTCATGACGCCATGCTGTCATGAGGAGCTGGTAAAATACTATGAAGATGCTGCCAGCGGTCTGCAGACCAAAGCGCAGAAAAAAACGCAGTTGCTCGAGCAGTATCAAAACAAGAGCTATCTATACGGCAGGCAAGCACAGGATCTGCAGGCCCAAACCCATGCGTTGATTCGCAAGTACGACCAAGCCGCGAAGGTAAAAATGGGAAAAGCGGCAGAGCACCGACAAATGGCAGCCGAGCTTGAGGAAAACACCTATTGTGTTTCGCCCAAAAGGGTCGTGAATTGCTGATAAGATTCGGCATTATTCAAGGATGGAATCTTACGGACAACGATCCGCATCCTTGAAACGGCTAGAATCGTCACCGGTGAATTTTTTTACACGGAAAATTAGTCCCAATTCAGGCTCATCTCACGCATGAGCCTTTTTGCATCTCCCTACTGAGCTCAATGCTCGACAGCATCTGGTCCAAGATGACGGGCCTGCCTCTCTTGGCAATCGGTTGAAGTAAGCTATGACTTTTACGCAGCGATTTTGGTAGCGCCTGCCCGTGGGCGCCGCGTCGTCATAGCCAAACGCCTTCATTTCACGCTTGAGTGCGAGCATCTTAAAAACTGTCAGCACGTTATCGAACTCGTGAGTCTGCCGTCGTTAATGTGCCCCCTGTAGTAGTACCAAGGGCGTTCTAGCAAAGTCCAGTTAAAATTAGCTTCTTTCTCTTTCGCAGCCATTGATTTTTTGTATGCGGCAGCTGGCTGCGAATCCTGCCGGGGTTTGGTAGTTTAATGCGCTGTGCGGTCGATGCTCATTGTAATCGCGGCGCCAGACTGAGATCCACATCTGCACCTCAGACAAGCTGGTAAACCAGTGATGATTCAGACACTCATTCTGAAAGCGACCATTGAAGCTCTCAATGTACAATTCTGCGTGGGCTTGCCCGCTTCGATCAACTTAAGCTGGACGCCATTCTGACAGGCCCATTGATCCAATGCCTTGCTGGTGAACTCCGGTCCCTGGTCGGTACGAATTGCCAGGGGCAGTCCACGAAACTGTGCAGCTCGCTCTAGTTGCCCTGAAATACCATGTTCAGCCACCAGATCAACAGACTCCTTGGTGAAGTCATCAACGATGGTCAACACCTTGATGCGCCTGCCATTGGCTAACGCATCACTAATGAAATCCATTGACCATACCTCGTTTGGCCTGCTTGGCAATGCCAGGGGCTCGCGCTCAACGCTACATTACATCGCTTGCGTCGACGCTTGCTTGCGTCAACGCTTTACTGCCAACCCGGCAACCTGGTAGAGGCGAAAGATACGTTTGTGATTGACGTCAATACCTTTTCGCCGCAGTAGGGCATGAATTCGCTGATAGCCAAAGCGGCGCTGTTCAGAGGCCAACTCAACCATTCGATCTTGCAACTGCTCATTCTCCGGCTGCACCTTAGGCACATAGCGCAACACCGTGCGTGATATCTCCACACGCTGGCAAGCGCGGCGTTCGGAGTACCGCTCCTGCGCTTCAGGAAACGCACCTGGTTTGGATGCTCGATCAAGAGTTCCTTGCTGTCCTCAATCGAAATAATCCGCTCCGTCGCCGGAATATGGTGAATCAGCTCATTGATTAAGGTGGTTTTGCCGCTACGGGTTTCGCCCGACAGCATCAGGTTCCAACCATCGACCGCAACCGACTTAACGTTTTGTCAGCGGGTGGCGGCGCCGCTCTATCGGGGGCACATGGTCTGGTGAAATTGTCGTCGGCAAACCGGATTTTGTACGATGACAGATCGTGACGTTTCTGCTTTGATACCTGATGCTCTGAGTAAAGCTGCTATCCACCAACGATCCGTCTACGATTTGTATCCGGTGGCCGTGACCGGGATTGACGCGCCTAACAGCGGGTGAGTTTCATCAACCCGCTGGCCGGTGACCGTTGCAAGTGCGCTTGCGAAGCATTGAGCCGGTCAAATTTTCCTTGACTTTCTGACCCCTTAACCGTTTCTAGCTATGCTTCTTCAGGGTGATTGATGCATAGCTCTTTTAGCTCTAGTTTCCAGAAGTGCAGTCGCCTCATGTTCACTCCTTATTGCCAAGCCGTATCATTCGGGGTCGATCCATTCTGTTCCACTTTCGCATGCTGTCTTTTGAAACAGCTCTGCCTAGAATGATGTTGAAAAATGGCATCCGATATTGCCCCCCTTTTGATCTTTATAAGCTGTCACAATGCGTTAAACTTGAAGTATTTAATTATCCCGGCATCTATTTATGGCTCAATACGTATTAACCATGAACCGCGTCGGCAAGGTGGTTCCGCCCCGGCGCACGATTCTCAAAGATATATCCATCAGTTTCTTTCCCGGCGCAAAGATAGGGTTGCTTGGCCTGAACGGTTCCGGTAAATCAACCGTACTGAAAATCATGGCAGGCCTGGACAAGGACATCGAAGGCGAGGTGACGGCGATGCCCAACCTCAATATCGGCTATCTTCCGCAGGAACCGCAACTCAACCCTGTGCAGACTGTGCGCGACGCAGTACAGGAGGGGCTGGGCGAGGTGTTCGGTGCGCAGCAGAAGCTGGAAGAGGTCTATGCGGCTTATGCCGAGCCGGACGCGGACTTCGATGCATTGGCATCCGAACAAGTCCGGCTGGAGGCTATCCTGGCCGTCAGCGGCGGAGATGGAAGTCAACAGATGGAGATCGCCGCCGATGCGCTACGCCTGCCGGAATGGGATGCCATTATCGGAAATCTTTCGGGTGGCGAGAAACGCAGGGTAGCCTTGTGCAAACTTTTACTATCCAAGCCCGACATGTTGCTATTGGACGAGCCCACCAACCATCTGGATGCCGAATCGGTGGAATGGTTGGAGCAATTTCTTACCCGGTTCCCCGGCACTGTCGTGGCAGTCACGCATGACCGCTACTTCCTCGACAACGCCGCGGAGTGGATACTGGAACTGGACCGTGGCCATGGCATTCCCTGGAAAGGCAACTACAGTTCCTGGCTGGAGCAGAAAGAAAATCGCCTGAAGCAGGAGGAATCGACCGAGTCCGCTCGCCAGAAAGCGCTGAAAAAAGAACTTGAGTGGGTACGACAAAATCCTAAAGGACGCCAGTCGAAGTCCAAGGCCCGTATTGCCCGCTTCGATGAACTCAACTCGCAGGAATACCAGAAGCGCAACGAAACGCAGGAGATATTCATTCCCGTCGCGGACAGGCTCGGCAATGAAGTCATCGAGTTGAAGGGTGTATCCAAAGCGTATGGAGACAGGCTGCTGATCGACAACCTGAGCTTTAAAGTGCCGCCTGGGGCCATTGTCGGGATCATCGGACCCAACGGGGCGGGGAAATCCACCCTGTTTCGCATGATCACAGGAAAAGAGCAGCCGGACTCCGGAGAATTGACGATTGGCACAACCGTCAAGATCGCGCATGTGGATCAATCGCGTGACGCCCTCGAAAGCGGAAAAACCGTATTCGATACCATTTCAGATGGTCATGATATCCTCACCGTCGGCAGGTATGAAACGCCTGCTCGCGCCTATCTGGGGCGCTTCAACTTCAAGGGGGCGGACCAGCAGAAGAACGTCGGCAATCTTTCAGGCGGCGAGCGTGGCAGGCTTCATTTGGCGAAAACGCTCATCTCGGGTGGCAACGTCCTGTTACTGGATGAGCCTTCCAATGATCTGGACGTGGAAACGTTGCGGGCATTGGAAGATGCATTGCTGGAGTTTGCGGGATGTGTGCTGGTCATCTCGCATGACCGCTGGTTTCTCGACCGTATTGCAACTCACATCCTGTCGTTCGAGGGCAATTCACAGGTCGCGTTCTTCAGTGGCAATTATCAGGAATACGAAGCCGACAAGCGGAAGCGTCTTGGTGAAGAAGGCGCAAAACCTAAACGGATCAGGTATAAACCGATTAACCGATAATATCGGCAGACGGCGTTGGCCTCAGGTCGGCTTCTGCATCGCACCTGCGTCCTCCGCTCGGGCTGATTAGCACCCCACGGACTCCAAATGGAGGAGAGGGTTCCCCGGTAAGCGTGACTCTGCCAGCAGCAGCCTGATCCCGATGTCAGCCCTCACCACCATCGTTAATAGCGGCCTGGAAGCTTGGGGCCTGTGCCGCTGTCTCCTTCATCGTCGTCATACCTTTCCGTTCCGTCGGTGCTGTATCTTGAGTTGTCGTGCTTGGGGGTGGTCTTGGTCGCAGCCCGATCTTTTTTACTCCATTTCTCCTTTATGCTTTCGTCCTGGTTCGGGGAACCCGTGTCTCTCACGGCCGCAGAATCACCGGGCGCTATCGAATCCGGCATGTCGTAATCACCCTCAGCCGCATGAACCATCCCGGTACCGGCCACACCGAAAACCAGCGCGCTTGCCAGTGCCAATAACTTAGCTCTTGATTTTGTAGAAAATTTCATAGCTCCTCCTCTATTAACTCAGCAACATTGCTGCGATTCGAATTTATTTGAATTTTTCCGAGGGCTCGGTGCGCTAGCGCACCAATTAGC
>JBDSOQ010000227.1:0-24008 GCA_039914755.1 Nitrosospira sp.
AGAAAGCGCAGATTGCGCAGGAACTGGAACAGCAAGTCTGGCCGATGTTACATCAGGGAAAGCTGAAACCCTTGATATTCCGCACCTTCAGGCTGGAGGACGCAGCCGAGGCCCATACGCTGATGGAATCCGGCACACATATTGGTAAACTCGTTTTGACGACCGCCGCCATGCAGGCGAATGGCTCCGGAACATCGGCTTGAGGTTACTGCCCTTCTCTCCTGCTCTGCCTTGGGGTTAATCCCGCTAATCGATGGCATTACCGCCAACGACAGGTGAACCACCACGGAATTTGCACTCGACCTTCACACCAAACGCGAGACGCGGCGAACAGCACCAGCATTTAGTGCTGAGTGTGATCTTGTTCGCCTTCACACCTTTCTCGCTCCAGTAACTTCTAAAGTTGCGGAAAAAGTGGTGAAGCAGTCGGCGGCAGGCGCGCAGCAGTTCCTGAACTACCCGCACTTGGGGTGCTGACTTGCTCCCCGTAATTAGCTATGGCGAGCAGGTGATGAAATCCAGCTGCAGCTAGGATGTAGAAGAACTCATGCGCTCTATCCATTATTGATAACGTATTTTATCAATAATAGAACATACCTTAACTCAAAGCGAATTGCAGGACAATCGGATCGCTGGCAGGAAATGCTCCGCCCAGCGCTTTTTGGAGAAGCGCGACCTAAAATGAGCTCGCTATCTAATATAGGCTGCGCTCGCAATAATGCCTCATTCTTTTAATGGATGCTTTCTGGAATGCATCCGTCTGCTCGATAGCACATAGATAAAAACGCGTCAATGTACTATGGTTGAATAGACGTAGAGACGGGATCTTTCACCGTGATTGAGCAGTTGCGCGAACAAGGATCGCGCGCTCTCACCGCCGGTTCCGCCCACCGCAGCACAGGACGTTGATTTATCAAACGATGAGGAAACCGTTATGCCGGACAAAAAAGCACCCAAGAAAGCACCATCGTTCGAGACGATACCCGCTGGCACCGCCGTAACCTGGCACTATCGCAGCGCCATCGGTCACGGCACTGTTACCGACATACACAAGCACGGCACCACGGCTGACAACACGATGTACTCGATTAAGCAACATGATCACCATCCCGACGAACCAGCCATTGTTTATCATTCTGGCAAAGCACTGACCCGCACGGGGAAGTAAAAAATGGCACACTGAGCCATCCAGTGGAGATGCGAAACGTCGGTAAGCATCCTCAGCCGTTGGCGGATACGCCGATAGAAACGCGCGCGCACGCGAAAGTGTTGAACATGAAGATGACATCTCATGCGTACTTCTGCGAGTATCGGCGGCCATCCAATCCATCTCATGCTGGTGGTTTTCCCGTTCGGTCTGTGGATTTTTTCTCTTGTTTGCGACTTGATTGGTCTGAGCGTCGCCACGTCGGCTGTCAGGCATACTGTGGCGCTCTACGCCATGGTGGGCGGTTTGATCGGTGCTCTTGCCGCAGCGGTACCAGGCTTCAAAGAGTTGCTTTACTATAAAGGCGGTGAGCCCCCAGTCAAGAAGATGGCTCTCGCGCACATGGCTATAAATCTCACTGTCGTCGTGCTGTACGGGGTAAATATCTGGTTGCGGACCAGCGATCCGGAAAGCCTGAAAATTTCCATTATCTTTTTGGCCATCGGCGTATGCATGATCTCCGTATCGGGATGGCTGGGCGGCCAGATGGTGCCCGTCCATGGCGTAGAGATCAAGAAGTACGAATAACTGCGTGATACCGTAGGTGCATCCCTAATTTCCCGAAACATCGATATCCAGAAGATTTTGAGCTGAGTATATTTTGCGAGTCCTACAAAAACATTTCGCCCTTGCTGTCTTATATGATGGGCAACGGAATAAACCATGAGTGTTGCCGCCCAGCCATCGACCAAGGACGACGCGCCGCTTTCACCATGGTGGATACGTGGCATAACGATCGTGATGGTGTTTGGCCTTTCCGTACTGATCGGGATCACGATGCTCGCCTATCGCGATGCGCCACCGATTCCGAAGAAGGTGGCCGACGCGCAAGGCGTCATGCTATTCAGCGGTGACGATATCAGCGAGGGCCAGACAATATTTCTCAAGTACGGCTTGATGGCTAATGGCAGCATCTGGGGCCATGGCGCTTATCTCGGCCCGGATTATTCGGCCGAGGCGCTGCATCGCATGGGAGAAGATGCCGCCGGGGAAATTGCGCAACAACAATATCAACAACCTTTGGCAGCATTGACACGTTCGCAGCAGGCCGCCGTCCGCGCCGAAACGGCGGTGATGCTCAAAACCAATCGTTACGACGCTGCTACGGCTACGCTGCATCTGACGTCGCCACAAGCTGCGACTTACGAAACACAGATTGGCTACTGGACGGATTACTTTCGCCACCCATCGCAAAATGGTGGCCTCAAGGCTAACCTCATTACCGATCAAACCGAGTTGCGCCAGTTCACCGCCTTCGTCTTTTGGGCGGCCTGGGCGTCGGTAGCTGCCCGTCCCGGCGAAGACTATTCATATACCAACAATTTTCCGTATGACCCGAGCGTCGGCAACGTGCCCACGCCCGGCGCGTTGTTATGGAGCGCGCTAAGCTTGATCGTGCTATTGGCCGGTACAGCTGCGGTGCTCCTGGCGTTCGGAAAATACGATTACCTGGGCTGGTTTTCTCGCGGCCATCACGTTCATCCGCACCTGCTGCCGCAGCTATCCAGTCCGGGACAGCGCGCGCTGGTCAAATTCTTCGTAGTAGTGGCGCTTTTGTTTCTGATGCAAACCCTGGTCGGTGGCGCCGCTGGTCATTATCGCGCCGATCCGTCCAGCTTTTACGGCTTCCAGCTCGAGCGCATCTTTCCCAGCAACCTGATGCGCACGTGGCATCTGCAGACGGCGATTTTCTGGATCGCTACCTCCTATGTCGCCGCCGCGTTGTTCCTCGCCCGTTCGTTGCGTGTCGAAGAGCCACGCTGGTTCGCAGGCTGGGTGCACGTGCTGTTCGCCGCCTTCGTGGTGGTGATCGGCGGCAGCCTTCTGGGCGAGTGGCTGGGCATTTCGCAACTGCTCGGCCGCTGGTGGTTCTGGCTCGGCAACCAAGGCTGGGAGTACCTGGAGCTCGGCCGACTGTGGCAATACTTGCTGGTAGCGGGTTTGCTAGCGTGGTTTGCGATACTCTGGACATTGGTACGGCCGCACGCGCTGGCCGAGCCCGCGTCAAAGCCGATCGCCAGGATGTTCCTGATGGCCGCGGTGGCGATTCCGCTTTTCTATCTTCCTGCTCTGCTTTTTGGTGCCAAAACCAATTATACGGTGGTCGATACGTGGCGCTTCTGGATTATCCACTTGTGGGTAGAAGGCTTCTTTGAGTTCTTCGCCACAACGGTGGTGGCACTGATGTTCTATCAGCTCGGCCTGGTCCGCCGCAATGTTGCGCTGCGGGTAATCTATCTTGATGCAATCCTTTTCTTTCTCGGTGGTCTGATCGGCACCGGCCACCATTGGTATTTCAATGGCCAAAGCCATATCAACATGGCACTATCGGCGATGTTCTCGGTGCTGGAGGTGGTGCCGCTGACATTGCTTACCCTGGATGCCTGGGACTTCGTTCGGACCACGCGCAGTGGCGACTGCGACGTGTGCGGCAAAGCAGTAGAGGTGCCGCACAAGTGGACGTTCTATTTCCTGATAGCAGTTGGCTTCTGGAACTTCACCGGCGCAGGTATTCTGGGGTTTCTGATCAACCTGCCAATCATTAGCTACTATGAAGTTGGCACCCTGTTGACGCCCGCTCATAGTCACTCCGCGCTGATGGGTGTCTTCGGGATGCTGGCGATCGCTCTGATGGTGTTCGTGCTTCGCGAAATCAGCGACGATACACGTTGGGCCGGCATCGAGAAATACGTAAAAGTTGCATTCTGGGGCACCAATATCGGCTTGGCGATGATGGTGACGATGAACCTGTTCCCAGGCGGAGTCCTTCAGGTCTGGGACGTGACTCAGAACGGATATTGGCATGCACGCAGCCTTGACTACATTGGAAGTGAGCGGTCGATCCTGATCGAATGGCTGCGGCTGCCCGGTGACCTGGTATTCATCCTATTTGGCTCCATACCGTTGGCAATCGCAGCGATTAAAGGTTATCTCGGCGTGCGTGCTGCAGCAACGGAAATGACTTTATCCTGATTGAAGGAATCCTCATGTCTGACCAACGCGACCAACTATGTATCAACACACTTCGCTTCCCGTCGGTGGACATGGTGCAGCACGCCAACAGCGGCCATCCGGGCCTGCCGCTAGGGGCTGCGCCGATGGCCTACGCTCTGTGGACCCGCTACCTCAAGCATAACCCGGCCAATCCATACTGGGTTGATCGTGACCGTTTTGTGCTGTCGGCCGGACACGGTTCGGCACTCCTGTACAGTCTGCTGTATGTAACCGGCTACGACCTTTCGCTGGATGACATCAAGCAATTCCGCCAATGGGGCAGCAAGACCCCAGGACATCCCGAGCGCGGACACACGCCTGGCGTCGAAGTGACCACCGGTCCGCTCGGCCAGGGCTTCGCCAATGCGGTCGGCATGGCGATCGGCGAAGCAAATCTGGCTGCGTGCTACAACCGCGATGGCCACACGCTGATCGATCATCATACCTGGGTCATCGTCAGTGACGGCGATCTGATGGAAGGTGTTGCGTCCGAAGCCGCCTCGCTGGCCGGGCACCTCGAACTGGGCAAGCTGATCTGCCTGTACGACGATAACCACGTTACGCTTTCCGCCGGTACCGACATCACTTTTTCCGAGGACTGTGCCAAACGTTTCGAAGCCTATGGCTGGCAGACAATCAGAGTGATCGACGGCAATGATGTGTCCGCGATCAGTGCTGCGCTGGACGTCGCTCGCGCTGACACCTCGCGGCCATCGCTGATCCTGGTACGCACACATTTGGGCTTCGGCTCGCCCGAGCAGGACAGCTTCAAGTCACACGGCTCACCGCTCGGCATCGAGGATGTGAAGAAAACCAAGGAGAAGCTGGGCTGGCCGCTCGATCCGCCGTTTCTGGTCCCTGAGGCGGCGTTGGCACATTTTCGCGAGGCGCTAGATCATGGCGTCAAGGCGGAGGCCGAATGGAATCGACAGCTGGGTGCTTATACCGCAGCGTTCCCTGAGCTGGCAAAAGAGCTGCAAGGCCGACTGCGCGGTGAGCTGCCATCGGATTGGGACGCGAACATTCCGGTCTTTCCCGCCGACGCCAAGGGTATGTCAACCCGCGTCGCTGGTGGCAAGGTCATGAACGCGCTGGCATCTAAGCTACCAGCGCTTGTCGGCGGCTCGGCCGATCTGGATACGTCCACTCATACCGCGTTGAAGGGACTGGGCGACTTCAACCCGACAATCAAATCCGAGGAAGACACCGAAGGGTCAGACGGCGGTGGCTGGAGCTATGCCGGCCGCAACCTGCACTTCGGCGTGCGCGAACATGCGATGGGTGCCATCGTTAACGGATTGGCCGCGCATGGCGGTTTCATCCCGTTCACCGCCACCTTCCTGATCTTCTCTGACTACATGCGTCCGGCGATCCGTCTTGCCGCGTTGATGGGTGTGCATGTGGTGTACGTGTTCACCCACGACAGCATTGCGCTCGGCGAGGACGGCCCCACCCACCAGCCGGTAGAGCAGTTGGCCAATCTGCGCGCAATCCCCAACCTTACCGTCATTCGCCCCGCCGACGCCAACGAGACCTCGGCGGCGTGGAAGATAGCCGTGGAAACTCGCGGCCGCCCGGTGCTGCTGGCGCTGACCCGGCAGGATGTGCCCACGCTCGACCGCAGCCGCTATGCCGGTGCTGATGCCCTGTGTCGTGGCGCGTATGTGCTGAGCGATACGAAAAATCGCAAACCAGTGCTGATCCTCATCGCTAGCGGCTCTGAGGTCGGTCTGATCCTCGCCGCCGCCGAGCGTTTGCAAAGCGAGAACATCGCCGTGCGTTGCGTGTCAATGCCAAGCTGGAAATTGTTCGATGCCCAGTCCCCGGCTTATCGCGATGAGGTGCTGCCACCGAACGTAACGGCGCGGCTGGCGGTCGAGCTGTGCATATCTCAGGGTTGGTGCCGCTACGTCGGCGCCCACGGCGACATGCTCGGCGTCGAACGTTTCGGCGCCTCGGCTCCGGTCGACGTTCTACTGCGCGAATACGGCTTCACGGTCGACAACGTGGTCGCGCGCGCGAAGGCACTGCTCGCGCGATGACTGCTGTTGACGGTCAAAGCAGCGCGACCACCACCGTCGTTAGTGGAGATCATGACCGTGACCCATCTATTCAGGCTCGGTAACCCCTACACAGGAACTTCGAGGCCAGCCTTGTGAGCCGCGAGATCATCAAAGGACGTACAAGATAATAGCTCCGGTTCAAAGCGTCTGACACTGCGAATATTGGATATATGAAGACGGAATATAAACAAAGTGACGATACCGAACTGCCACGTATCGTTATAATAGGCGCAGGTTTCGGCGGCCTGACATGCGCCCAGGCGCTACGTGATGTACACGCCACCGTAACGCTTATCGATCAACGCAATTTTCATCTGTTCCAGCCACTGTTGTATCAGGTCGCGACCGCTTCCCTATCGCCATCAGATATCGCGATGCCAATTCGTAGAATTCTACGGCACCAGGCCAACACCAATGTTGTTCTTGGTTGTGTCGATGCGATCGACCGCCAAGCCCGCACCGTGCGCTTGAGTTTGAGGGGGGACGAGCGCCTTATTGGCTTCGATTTTCTCATCATCGCAACCGGTGCCGAGCCGGCATATTTCGGTCATGACGGTTGGAAGCGGTTCGCCCCCGGATTAAAGGAGGTCGAGGATGCCTTGGTTCTCCGTCACCGCCTTCTTGGTGCGTTCGAGCGTGCTGAGGCAGTTGGGGATGATGATGAACGTCGGCGCTTGCTCAGTTTTATCGTTATCGGCGCCGGCCCGACCGGTGTGGAACTAGCCGGTGACATTGCCGAGCTGGCAAAAATCGAATTAGCACAATCTTTTCGCACGATACATGGGCTGACCGCGCGCATTGTTTTAGTTGAGGCTGCCTCTCAAATCCTTCCCAGCTTTATGCCATCACTAGCAGCCGAAGCGCAATGCTCGCTGGAACAACTGGGCGTCGAGGTGCTTACCAGCACTAAAGTCGAACAGTGTGATGCCGATGGCATTGTCGCGGCCGGGCGTCGGATCGAAGCCCGTACGTTGATGTGGGCTGCGGGGGTCACCGCTTCACCCGCCGCCAAGTGGCTTGGCGTTGAATCAGATCATGCCGGACGCGTACCTGTCGGAAGCAATTTGTCACTGCCTGGTGATCCGGTGATCTTCGTCATCGGTGATACGGCGGCGGTAGCTGGGCCTGACGGCAAACTCGTGCCCGGCATTGCTTCTGCCGCCAAACAGGAAGGCAAATATGTGGCAGAACTTCTTTCGCGTCAGATAAACGGTGCAGACGGCAAGCATGACAGCGATGCCGTGCAATCTGCTGCTTTTCATTATCTCCATGAGGGCGATCTGGCAACCATTGGCCATAAATCTGCCGTGCTGGATTTCGGCTGGATCCGGTTAACTGGCCTGATAGCCTGGTTGCTCTGGGGCATCATTCACATTTTCTTCCTAATCGGTTTTCGCAATAGGGTGATTGTGACGCTGGGCTGGTTATGGGCCTACTTTACCTCTGAACGAGGTTCCCGGCTGATTACCGGCAGTGGACGAGAACTCTAAAAACGAATTTGGCCAGACCCTGGGTACTGCGGCGCCGGTGGAATAACAAGAGCATAACAATTCAGCTTAAAGAAGATTAAATATGACTGGCCATTTCTTGGGTGTACCACTGCTATTCATAGGGTTCATCCTTGTTATTAACGCAATATGGCTACAGGGCAAGGTGGATACCAAGGATGTCGGAATCTTCAACCTGCTGGTTGGGCTTCTTGCCACCATTGGCGCACTTTATTTCGGTTTGGTGCAGAACAATTTCCCTCTTTCCGCCGGCGGTTTGCTGTTCGCCATGACCTATCTGTGGGTCGGCATCAACGCGCTTCGTGGCGCCGAAGACCAGCGTGCGCTGGGGTACTACTGTCTGCTGGTCGCATTCACGACTGTGCCTTATGCCATCAAGGCGTTTATGAGCGGAGACCTGGGCTGGGCCTTTGAATGGGTCACATACGGCATTCTCTGGTACCTGTTCTACCAAATGCTGGCCAAGGGCAATACCAAGCTCCTGGGGATGACTGTCGCAGTGACGTATTTTGTCGGTATCGAAGTCGCGATAACCGGCTGGATTTACCTGTACGGTTACTGGCCGTTCGGTAACTGGTGGCCGCTGCAGATCGCTGTCAACTGATAAAGAAACTGGAAGGAGTCACCGGCTTCACCCCCACCGGGAGAACTCGGGTACCTGAAACATACTTATAAACCTGGTTGAACAAGCATTCTGGAGGTTTAAACCCAAACCAGTGGAAGCTTAAATTTACTGAAAATAAACGATTTATTACAAATTTAAGGAGATGACACAATGACAGTCTACAAGACCATCTTGAAAAGCCGCGAGGAGGTTGCCTCGGGCACGATGGCATTCCATTTTGAGAAACCGGAAGGATTCGCCTACAAGCCAGGCCAATGGGCGGATTTCACTCTTATCAACCCTCCTGAAACTGACGCAGAAGGCAACACGCGCGGATTTTCTTTAGCGAGCGCGCCTTATGAAGATGACCTGATGGTGGCAACACGCATGCGTGACACGGCGTTCAAGCGCGTGTTGAAAAATTTGCCACTCGGCACGGAGCTCAAAATGGAGGGCCCGGGCGGATCCTTCACGCTCCACAACAATAAGGCCATTCCTGCAGTTTTCCTCACCGGCGGCATTGGCATAACACCGATGAGGAGCATAATTCTGCAAGCTATACACGACCAGGCGGAACGCGAGCTTTTTATCTTTGATTCGAATAACAGGCCAGAGGATGCGGCCTTTCTGGACGAGTTGATGAGACCACACGAAAAAAACCCGCATTACACCTTTATCGGCACGATGACCGAGATGGAAAAATCAACCCGGGACTGGCAAGGGGAAACAGGGTTCATCAACAAAGCGATGCTTTCGAAATACCTCAGCGATTTGATGCTCCCCATTTTTTATATCGCCGGCCCCCAAAAGATGGTGGCGGCCATGCGCAAGGCACTGAACGAATCAGGAGTCGATGATGACAATATTCGCACGGAGGAGTTTTCCGGCTATTAAGGTGGAGCTAGAGTGAAGCATGGATCATTTTTTATTTTCCGGGTGTCTCACTGACGGTTGGTGATTTTAAAAACCGCGCCCTAAAAGGTTCGAAAGCACCTCATTGGGACCAAAGACGCAGAAATTACGCTGATCCCGATTCAGCTTGACGACGTCGCGCAGGAACTTACCCAGCGCGAGCGTATCCTGATCGCAAACAGCCGTTTGAACAGGCGCCCTGTGTAGTCACAGTTTGAATTGAGTAGGATAGTTCCTGAACAGATTCAGTGGCCTATATTATCACGCCGAGGCTTACTGCGAACCAGCAATGGGATCCGTCCATGTGTTTTCCACATCGAAACCCGCCTGATGAAGTAAATCTTCAAGGCATTCAATCGTGTACTTGTAACTGTTTTCCGTGTGAATACGCTCACCCTGATAAAAACGTGGTGTCGTATCAAGTGCGCCAATGCTCACCGATTGGCGGCAGTTGCTTTCGATATGCAACTCCATGCGTGACGCTGTTTTGTCCCAGAATGATACATGGGAAAAAGCGTCCGGCTCGAAGTGTCAGCCCAGTTCGTGGTTGATGCGGACGAGAAGATTTTTATTGAATGAAGCAGTGATTCGAGCACTGTCGTTATAGACTGCGTGCAGCACATTACTATCCTTCACCAAGTCCACACCAAGCAACGACTGGTCCCCGCTCGACAATTGCGCGGCAACACTTTCGGCGGATGGTAGCGCCAGCCAGCAATCTTTCTTCCAAGGTTTTGCGCCAGGCTAAAACATGGCCACGGGTGACGGTGCGAAAATCTTCCGGCTGCTCGATGCCGGTAAACTGAAGCTGCGCAAATCGTTTTCATAGGCGCGGCGGGTTTGCGGATTGTCGATGTTGGCGAACCATTCGATCGCAGGTGGCACATCGCTCAGTTGCCGATATTGCGCTGCGGTCAAAATCGGGTTTGCCGATTCGGTGGCAAGATCGGTGTTTTGCGACTTTGGTACGAGGGAATTCATGCAGTCATTTTACAGTTGATAAAATATGTTATCAACTGTAAAAGCACCACTTGAACGACGCATTTATTCTTCGCACAAACTGATCGTCTTTGAGAAAATCGTGGAGCTTCTTCATCGTAGTTAGGCAAGTGAATTTGAGAGGTGACCCGTAGGCAAGTAGCTCAGTTTACAACCCGGCGATACCCATACTCAACGACAGGTGTACCTAAGTCTACTTGTTAACTCAGCCATAATACCTAAAATAGAAATTGCGGACATTTGATCTTTAAATGGCTCGTCAAGAAAGAGAAATTTTTGCCGTCAGATAGATTATCGGAGATTGGCTCATCACTCTTAATCAAAAAGAGCATCACAAAGTAACTTGGACGACATCATGATCAAACTTATACCTCTTATGATTCTAGTATTCGTGGCTTCAGGATGCGCCATGAAGATGACGTCATATTCCCCCTCGATATTAATGGAAGGGCAAGGGCGTGTAACAGTACGTGATTTTAAATACTTGCCTAGCGACGATGGTAAATTAGGAAGTAATCAAGTTGATACTGGCATGGGGTTAAACCCACTTTATTCAGAAAACGAGATAAAGGACTACGTTTTAGATGCCGTATCTAAAGAGTTGAAATTTATTGGGTATAGATTAGATCCAGAAGCCTCGTTATCAATATCTGGAAACATCCTCGAATACTCCATGGATTACATTGGATTGCGCAACGTGGATGCGAAGGTAAGTATTGAATTTATCGTTACAGGCCTTGCAGACGGAAAACGCCAGGAGCTTTACCGGAAAAACCACGAAGGTTTTTACACTGCTAGTAAATGGACTTCTACTGAATTTACATTGATGATGAATGAGGCATTAAGAAATTGTATTAAAAGCTTCGTAAGTGATGCTCAAGTAAAGAAAATTTTGTGACTGTGCGGTTCCATAATTAGTGAAGGAAATTATTTCTACACTTACACAGCAAGACCTTTTCCAACCGCCGTCGACATGTCGACCATGGCTCAGAACGATCTGGCAAACGTAATACAGCTCGTAGCAGCAGAGGAAAATATAAATGAAATTTATTCACGCAGCCGATTTACATATCGACAGCCCCCTGCGAGGTTTAGACACATACGAAGGAGCGCCAGTAGATCTGCTTAGAGGAGCGACTCGCAGAGCCCTTATTGGTTTAGTGGATCTTGCAATGAGAGAGAAGGTCGACTTGGTCCTTCTGGCAGGTGACATTTACGATCGTGAGTTGGGTGACTTCCGAGCGGCTCTCTTCTTCCGCGAACAAATGATTCGCCTTACCTCTGCAGATATTCGGGTCTTCATAGTCAAGGGAAATCACGACGCTGAAGGCCAAATCAGTAAGCGATTACCTGACGTTGAAGGTGTGCACGTCTTTAGCTCACGTGTTGCTGAAGTCATAGATCTTGCAGATCTGGGAGTCGCGGTTCATGGCAAAAGTTTTCCAGAGCGGTTCGTCAGCGAGGATCTCGTTCCCTCCTACCATGAATCCGTCCCTGGCCGCTTCAACATCGGTATGTTGCATACTAGTCTGACCGGAAGGATCGGCCATGAGCCCTACGCTCCTACGAACATGGCAACCCTAATAAACAAGGGTTATGATTACTTTGCTCTCGGACACGTACACGCTCGCGAGGTCGTCCGGGAAACTAATCCGCGCATCGTCTTTCCAGGCAATCTACAAGGACGTCATGTCGGAGAAACCGGATCCAAGGGTTGCGAGCTTGTCACTGTGGCCGGCAATATCATCACACACTCTGAGCACATCTCTTTAGATGTGGTTCGCTGGCACAATCTACCCGTTGATGTCACGGGCTTGGAGACTGTCAATGAGCTCGCGTTAAAGTTTCAGGAGCTCTGTAAAGGTTGTGTCGTCGGTGCCCAAGATCGCTTGCACGCCATACGAATCCTTGTTCAAGGTGAGTCTCCTCTTCATGCTCTAGAAGCCCGTGACCCAGGAAGTATCGTCGCGGCCATTCAAGCCGCTACGCAGGATTTCACGCTCGCCGATCTCTGGATAGAGTCTGTTCGCCTGGATCTACAATCTCCAATCGATCGTGAATCTGCTGCGCAGCGGCCAGATGCAATAGGTGAAGTCGTGAGACTGGTCAACGAACTGGCATCAGATGAAAAAATGCTTCAGACCTGGGTACTGGCGAGCTTGGACAAGTTGCCACACCTCCCCTCAGAATTAGAAGATGTTAACTCGAGCAAACTTACCGCGAAAGAACTTAGAGCATACTTATCGGATGCTGAGGCCACCGTCCTATCAAAACTCTCTGCTGCACAAGGTTGACACGCCATGAGACTTGCTGAACTCCACTTGAAAGCTTTCGGGCCATTCACTGATTTAATATTACATCTAGGTGTCAACAAGCAGCGACTCGTGCTTGTGCACGGATTGAACGAAGCTGGTAAATCATCCGCCTTACGTGCTATCGCCGGGTTGCGTTTTGGAATTCGCAAAAGCACTGACGATGCCTTCCTGCATGAATATAAAGAGATGCGGGTAGGAGGAGTGTTTGTCGATTCAGAAGGCAAGCAATATCCACTCATGCGCCGCAAGGGCACAGGTGTCACCTTAAGATTTGCCGATTTCACCCAAGGCGGCATGGAGCTGTCCGACCCAATCCCCGGGGACATTCATCGTTTGCTTACAGGCGGCTTGTCCGTTGATGACTATCAAAGCATGTTCGGTCTTGACCATGATTCATTGCGAAAGGGAGGCAAAGCTCTCGTCAAAGGGGAGGGAGAAATTGGAGCTGCATTATTTGAAGCGAGTTCCGGCGTCGATAATGTATCGAGAATCCTGACTGAACTTGATACGACAGCGAAGAAGTTCTTTATGACTGCGGCGCATGCAAAGCACGGACGTATAAACCAAGCTTTGAGTGAATACAAATCACAGGCAGAGCAATACAAGGACGCGCAAATCAAACCAACAAGATGGGAGGCCACGGAAAAAGCCAGTCGCGAAGCGTCCGCAAATTTCCACGCTATTCAGCACGAACGCAATCAATACGTCACAGAGCAGGCGCTGCTAAAAGAGCTTATCGCCGTCGCCCCTATTCTGATTACTCTTGAGCGCGCAAGCATAATGCTGGCGGAATTAGACCAAACACCCCTGCTGGCAGAAAATGCCTCCACCGAACGCGTGACCGCGGAAGCTGGGCTGTCGGATGCGCTTGCCGATATCTCGACTCAGAATACGACAATACGTGAGCAACGCGATTTTATTGCCAGCCTCGATCTTGATCCTGCCATCTTGGCTATATCTGAGTCAGTGAGCCGCCTCCATGCTGGGATAGCTACGATCACTCAACTACGTATGGAGGTGACAATCTCAGAATGTGACGTCACCAGTTTCACTCAGGCGCTCAATGCGTTGTCGATAAAAATTAATCCTGAATTGCAACCAAACGAGGTAATCCACCAGGCGCCAACGTCCACTGGCAGAACGCAAATCACTGAAACTATAGTTGCCCTGGAGCAAGCCCAACGCGCACTCACACAGCATCGACTCTCCGTGCCAGATCAGATTTCACTATTAAATCCAGAATCTGAAACCGTTCCCGATACAAATCTCCAAGCTGCTGTCAGAGTGGCGTTGGCGGAAGTAGTGAAGAATAATGCCATGCTTCTGAGATTAGGTAGGTTACCCAACGAGATCAAGGCGGCGCAGCGGAAGGCTGAAGCCGCGCTGGCTATTGTGAACTTGCCAGATGCACAAGCTGCAAGGCGTGTTCGACCGCTTCTTGGTGCTGCTGTAAACGAGGCCAGCAAGCAACTGACCGCGCTCGACAGCAAACGCACAGGGAAGGTCGAGCGAGTTGAAAAAATGCAAACAGCGATTTCCGAGAAGCAGGACGCTATCAAGGATCTGCTCGCAGAAGGGCTAGTACCTACTCGAGATGAAGTACACAACGCGCGTGCGCACCGGCAAGAAGGTTGGGCACTGGTTAAAGCAACGTACATTGACGTAACAAATCCAGATCTTAAAAGCTTTACCCTGGGCAGGCCATTGCCAGAAGTGTACGAGAATGCAGTTTCTGAAGCCGACACCCTTATTGATGGATTGGCGAGCGAGACCGAGCGTGCTACAAACCTGGAAGGTGCTCGGCGAGAGCTTGACACACTCAACAATGATCTCACCTTACAGAAAAGCGAGATTCAGTCAATTGATACCCAGCAGGAATCCTTCGAAACGAAATGGGAACAAACGCTCGCGCAGGCGAACATTCCCATTATGCCCCCGGCCGAACTACGTGATTGGCAAGATCTGCTGACATCGACTCTATCCGCCATCGATGGATTGCAGGGAAAGCGTGATGAGCTTCTGCAGGCGCAGGATATCGAGAAATCTATCGCGGACAAGTTGATTTATGCCATTAGTCAACTCGGGATTTCCAAGGTTAAAAATGACGATCCTCTGGATACTCTCGTAGCTGTAGCGGAAGATGATCTGAGGCAAATCGATGCTCGCATCGCTGCGAGAAACAATGCGTTAGGCCAAACAACGCAACTGAAGAAACAGGTGGTACTTCATAACGCTACTGACGCCGACCTCGTCAGCAAGGTTCAAAGTACCAAGCAAATATTTTCCAGCCAGGTTTGCGGACTCATGTTGAATGAAAATGCTACGGTTGCCATGGCAAAGTCTCGACTAGCAGAGTTTGACGAGATTTTGCTCACATACAAGTCTGTTGTTGAGGCAACGTCGAAGCGCACCCAGGCTTCTAAAACCTTATCCATATACCAGGAAATGGCCCAAAATATTTCTGACACATTATCAGAGCATCTGAATGAGGATATCATTTTAGCGGCCGAGATTTGGTCAACGAGGTCAGCGAAGGGTCAATCGCAGCAATCCAAGCTAGACCTTGCCGAGCATGAACTCAACTTGACCACAAAGGCACTTGCCAATAACGAAGCGAAAGAAGCTCGCCACCGTGCCACTCTTACTCGTCTATGCGCTTCTGCAGCAGTGAAGACGGTAGCCGAAGTGGTCGAAGTCGAAGGACAGTCGAAACGTAAGCATCAGGCTATCCGCGATGTGCATGCCGCAACAGAGCAATTAACCAAAGCGTCACGTCGCAGCATAATAGAATTGAAAGAACGGCTTGCCGGTCGTGAGTATGACGAGCTGAGTATGGAAGAGTCAAATATTGAGCAGAAGCTAGAACAAGCTAATGTACGTCTCGATCAGGCAAGAGCTGCTGAAGAGATGGCGCGTCGAGCGCTTGAGGACATTAGTTCATCAGATGTGGCTGCAGCGGCCTCTGATGCCATGGCCAGGGCTGCCGCGACTGTTAGAAATACACTTCCATTACAAATAAGAACTAGACTGGCACATGTACTTTTGCAAGAAGCTGTGCGGCGCTTCAAAGAACGTTCGCAGGCACCGATGCTCAAGTCAGCATCAGAATACTTCGTACAAATCACCGGAAACGAGTTCGAGAAACTCATCAATGATGACTCAGGTGAAGTGCCCGTAATTGCCGCAAAACGTCCCAATGGCGAAATCTTATCGACTGAAGCCATGAGTGAGGGAACACGAGATCAGCTCTATTTGGCATTACGTCTCGCGGCCTTGAAATTGCAGCGAGACCGTGGTGTAGACTTGCCTGTAATTCTAGACGATGTACTTATGGCCTCTGACGATGTGCGGGCTGGCTGCATCTTCAAAGCTTTGGCCAACTTTTCTAAATCTGGTCAGGTTATCATTTTCACTCACCATCATCATCTTTGCGATGTGGCCCGACAAAATGTAGATCAAGATATTATTTCGCTGGTCGAGATCAAGCGTACCCAGAATGGGTCAGCTCACGCGGCGGAATTTAAATAGTTTTTCACTGATTAGCGTACGGATTTTTCCGTTTCGTGAGCTGCCCCCCTACTGCTACCTTATCGATAGAATATTCCCCCGTCTTCTAACAAAAAGTTCATGGATATTTGGGATGCAAATAAGTTAGTACTTTTTTTGGCATTTGTGATTCCTGGCTTTGTAAGCTTGAAAGCTTACGAAATTTTGTTCTTATCGGCATCGAAAGGGACAGAAAGCCAGAAGATGACAAAAGTGGTTTGCTGGCGGATTTTGAATCGAGGATTGTTACACTGGGTAAATTTGAAGTCACGCAAAAAGATAGGTATCACACATTAAATAATCAGATAAATATTCTGCTTCCTGCTGCAACAAGCGCGGGCCTTGCTGCGGCCTACGGGGAAATGAAAGATAGTTTTAATGACCCAATAAAGCAAATAAGCCGGATTTTCTATTTTTCTATTGCAGCGTTTTTTCTTCTGTCATCGGTTATTGCGGTATTGGAAAGTGGGTTCAAACCTGATGATTGGAACGGTGTCCTGAGGGGCTTAATTTACAAACTACCTTTCTACGTTCCTCTCGTGTGGTTAGTGTTTTATGCTTCAAAAAGACGTAGTGAATACCAGAGGCTCCAGCAGGAATACGCTCATAAAGAAGCGCTAGCAAAATCCTATGACAGTTATAAAAAGCAGCTTGAAGGGCTCGATGGTGACAATATGGAGATGCAAAAGGCGCTTATCGCAGAGGCGGTGAACGCTATTGCTTACAATGCGTCAGCTACCCTTGATGGCAAGCAGGAGACAAAATGCCTGCACAAAGCATCTTTGCCGCAATCATCAAAAAGATTGCGCCTAACAGGTAAAGTAATTGAATGGACGCCCACACTTCCAAACGGCATCTAAGTGCCAAAGTGTGCAAGTCTATCCCGCCATCATGTCGCCTCTCCTGCAGAGTGTTAATGTGCCTTAACCAAGTTTTCCGTACGCAACGGTACAAGCGCGGGCATGGTGTCGTCGGAAATCTAGGCCCATTAACACGATAAAAAGGACGATATGCCCCTGCTCCACTGGCTTACCCGGGACGAGGATATTCATGCAGCCACGCACACACCGTATTGCTTGCTTGAGCAAGTGGCGGCGTACTCGCATGGCGACCCCGACACCGGGAACATGCTCATTCAGGGAGACAATCTGGCCGCGCTCAAGGCACTGCTGCCCTACTACGCGGGAAAGGTGAAATGTGCATATATTGATCCGCCTTTTAATACAAAAAGTGCTTTCGAACATTATGATGATAACCTAGAGCACTCTATTTGGATTGGGCTACTTTATCCCAGATTAGAGCTTTTAAGACAGCTATTGAATGACGAAGGATCACTCTGGATTTCGATAGACGACAATGAGCTGGGCTATCTCACCGTAATCGCAGACGAAATATTCGGAAGAAAGAATAGGATATTTATTGCTACATTCAAACAGAGTTCTGCGTCTGGCCCTAAGGCAATAAATCCTGGAGTGGTGACAACTTGTAGCTATATTATTTGCTATGCTAAAAACAAATCCCGATGGAGTTACCGGAAAGTATTTACTGCAAGAGACAGAGATTCTAGGTATGGAAAGATAATAATAAATCCAGACGACAACTTTTCAGAATGGCGATTGGAAACCCTTTCATCGGCATTCTGGTGTCACCTTGGCGTTGCTTCTGCTGCCGAAGCGAAGCGCTTATTGGCCGACAAGTACGAAGCAGAGTTACACAAATATGTCATTGCCAATGCGCAGCATGTAGTTCGCACCGCGAGAGTTGCCCCTAGGGACATAAATGAGCTTGCGCGAGAGGCGCTTCAGAGTTCAAAGGATACTTCTAACGTCGTTTTTGTCTCTCGACGCGAGGGGCTCGACGACCAGTATTTCCTCAATGGCGAACAGCTAATTTTCTACAAAGGAAAGGTGCGTAGTATTGATGGCATTGAATCCACTTCAGAGCCACTTACAAATCTATGGTCTGACCTATTGTCTAATAATCTGCACAACGAGGGCGGAGTAGCATTTCCAAACGGCAAGAAACCAGAAGCACTCATAAAACGAATTCTTGAGATATCTACTTACGAAGGAGATTTTGTTATCGATTCATTTTTGGGCTCTGGTACGACTGCCGCCGTCGCTCACAAGATGCAGCGAAGATATATTGGTGTAGAGATGGGCGACCATGCTCAAACGCATTGTGTTCCTCGCCTCGCTGCTGTTATCTCCGGGGAACAGAGCGGAATATCCAAAACCATCGGCTGGCATGGTGGCGGCGGCTTCCACTTCTACAAACTCGGCGTGCCCGTATTCGACGAGAACGGCCATGTCTCGCCTGGCATCCGCTTCGCGCCGCTCGCCGCGCATCTTTGGTTTGTCTCGACCGGTATCCCATACAAGGGGAGCGCGACCTCGCCTTTCCTCGGCGAGCATGAGGGCGTCGGTCTATACCTTCTCTACAACGGCATCTTGGGCGACAAGAGCTTGAGCGGCGGCAACGTGTTGACCGGGCGCATCCTCGCCAGCCTGCCGAAGCACGACGGAGCGAAGGTCATCTTCGGCGAGGGGTGCCGGTTGAGCGTCGAGCGCCTGCAGGCCGAGCGCATCACTTTCCGGCAAATACCGTACGAGATCAAAGCACGCTAAGGAGCACAAGAACAATGGAACTCAAGCCCTTTCAGCGTGACGCGCTCGACACCCTCGCAACCTTTCTCGAACGCGCCCGTACCTTGGCGAACCCCGAGCAGGCCTTCATCGAAAACTGGCGCAATCGCGACACGCCGCAGACCCCGCCGCCCTATCGCACCATGCCCGGCTTGCCGGGGGTGCCCAATGTCTGCCTGCGCTTGCCCACCGGCGGCGGCAAGACGCTGCTTGCGGCGCATACCGTTGCCATCGCGGGACGGCACTACTTGGAACGCGAATTTCCTGTGGTGCTTTGGATGGTGCCGACCAATACCATCCGGTTGCAGACCGCGGAGGCACTAAAGAAGCCGGGCCACCCGTATCGCGCCGCGCTCGACGATGCCTTTGACGGACGTGTGTCGGTGTTCGACGCGGCAGAAATTACCCAAATCCGCCCGCAAGACCTCACCGAGCGTGTGACGGTCATCATCATCACCATCCAGAGCCTGCGCACCAGCAACACCGACGGACGCAAGGCCTACGCGCACTCGGAGAACTACGAACCGCACTTCGCGCACATCCCGGCCAACACGCTAGGCCTAGAGCGCGCCGAGGACGGCAGCCTCAAGTTTTCCTTCGTCAATCTCATGGCGTTTCACCGTCCGCTGGTAATCGTGGATGAGGCGCACAAGGCGGGCACGAGCCTGTCTTTTGACATGCTCGCGGCGTTGCGGCCGGCCTGTATCGTGGAATTCACCGCCACGCCGAACACCGACCCGCGCACCGGCAGCAACGTGCTCTATCGCGCCTCCGCCGCTCAGGTGAAGGGCGCGCAGATGATTAAGTTGCCTATCGTGCTCACCGAGCATCCCGACTGGCGCGCCGCCGTGCATGAAGCCATCGAGATGCGCGCCCGCTTGGCCGAGACGGTGAAGGCTGACCCGCGCTACATCCGACCGCTCACGCTTTTTCAGGCGCAGGACAGAGGGCAGGAAGTCACCGTCGAGGTGCTTAAGCAACACCTCATCGATAACGAGAACATCCTCGCAGAGAGGATTGCCGTCGCCACCGGAGAGCAACGCGAATTGGACAGCCTCAACCTGTTTGACCCGGCCTGCCAAGTCGATTTCATCATCACGGTTGAGGCGCTCAAGGAAGGATGGGATTGCTCCTTCGCTTATGTCCTATGTTCCGTCGCCAACATCGGCAGCGCGACCGACATTGAGCAGCTGCTAGGCCGTGTCCTGCGGATGCCCTATGCCGAAGAGCGCAGCCAGCCAGCGTTGAACCGCGCCTATACGCACGTTTCCAGTCCGCGTTTCGGCGAGGGCGCGAAGGCGCTCACCGATGCGCTGGTGGAGAAGATGGGCTTCGAGCCAGACGAAGCCGCCAGTTTTATCGAGCAGCGGCAAGCTCCCCTGCCCGGCCTTGATACCAACGCCGATCTGTTCGCCCGCGCTCCCGTGCTGCTGGAAACACTGGACGCGGCACCCGATCTGTCTGGGCTTGCGCCGGAGATTGCCGAGCGTATCCAGATCGAGACGCGCGGCGACGGCACCGTGACCGTGACCGTGCAGGGCGACATTCCGCAGGACCTTGAGCAACGCCTTGTGGCTACCATGACGCTCGATCGTCAGGAGCGGGTGCGTCAGGCGGTGCAGCGTCATCGCATTGCCCATCGCAACAGCACGTCCCCGGCGGAGCGCGGCGAGAAATTCCCCGTGCCGCGCTTGTTCCTACAGGTGCAGGACGAGCTCGAGCTGGCCGAGAAGGAAACCATCCTCGATCTCGGTGGCTGGAGCCTCAACAGCTACGCCGCCGAGCTGACGCCTGCCGAGTTCAGCATCCATGAAAACGCCGAACGATGGGAAGTGGATTTGCGCGGCGAGAAGGTCATTTACAAGCACATCGAGCAGAGTGCTCAGCTTGAAATCGGCCAGCTCAAGCTGGACTGGACGGACTTGCAACTCTCACGCTGGCTCGACAAGGAGTGCCGCCAGCCCGACGTAAAGCAACCCGTCCTGTTAGAGTTCTGCCGCAAGACGGTTGCTCACCTCACGACAACGCGCGGCCTCGCCCTGAATGACTTGCTGCGCTTCAAGTTTCAGCTCGCCAAGGCCGTGCAGCAAAAAATTTCCACCTACCGGCAACAGGCCTTCGCGGCGGACTATCAGACCTTCCTTTTCGGCAGTGAAGCCCACGTGACAACCAGCTTTGCCGACGGCTTCGCCTTCGACAATCGTCCCTACCCTACCGCTTGGCTCTACAGCGGCGCGCTGCAGTTCAAGAAGCACTTCTTCGGCGGCGTCGGCGAGATGAAAGCGAGTGGCGAAGAGTTCGAGTGCGCCAAGCTGCTCGACGCTGCGCCGCAAGTGAAATTCTGGATTCGCAACCTCGCGCAGCGCTCCGATACCTCGTTTTGGCTGCAAACCTCGACCGACCGCTTCTACCCGGACTTCGTAGCCATGCTGCAGGACGGGCGGCTGTTCGTCGTCGAATACAAGGGCGAGCCTTACGTCACCAACGACGACAGCCGCGAGAAAACCAACGTCGGCGAACTTTGGGCGGCCAAGTGCGACGGCAAAGGCTTGTTCCTCATGGCCCAGAAGCAGGACGCGGCAGGGGTGAGCCTCAGAGACCAGATTGCCCGCGCAATTGGAGGCTAGTCCTCAGAGCCCAGCAGGCACCACCAGTCGCTAGTGCCGTGAAGATTCCGTGAGGCGCGCGGCTGCCGCTGCTGATCGACAAGGCGCGCGCTCAGGATGATGTAAAGACACGATTCGCGCTTTAAAGCACGTTAAGGACCAGCAGCGCGTCAATGCGCGTATTGACTAAGAGGCTTGAGTCGCTAGAAAAGGTGGTTGGCTTGGTCGGATGCTCTCTGGCGGGTCATGGATAGGCGCAGAGATTTCCTTGCAAATGCGTAAGAGGAGGAGTAGACACGATTCGGAGATCCGTGGACTTTAAGCCGTGATAGATCAACAAACCAAATGGTTCTGGACAGTTCTGGAGTGCCCATCAGCAGCAATAACATTCTTGTCTTGACGAGCAACTTTTTGATTACAAGGTCATCTATTCGCTTAGCGTTCTTTAAAGCGCGAATCGTGTCTTTACCTCTATTTGGCCAATATGGGGTTTAGGGCGCAATGGAACGTAAAACCCGATTAAGCATCTGCGTCGTTGGGGTTGCGCAATGGTCGTAGCTCGCCTCGAGTAACTGCTTCGGGCACAGCGAAAGAGTAGCGTCCCAACAGACTTATATGTCGCTCATGAACGAAGGGCGACCATCGCACGACATCCTCATCCCGTACCAAGTAGCCTTCCTGCCTTAGCTGCGCGATCGTAATTGGCGCGTTGTTCGAAAATGAGGAACTGAACGGGCATCGAATCACAGTTGAGGCAGTTGCACAAACGAACGTTTGTGCAACAAAGCGAATCGCCTCTGAAATAAAGACTTTGCGCGTTGCATAAATATATTGCATTATTACAACCATTGGCAACAGGTTTTTGCAATCATGCTCATCGGTTACGCACGGGTTTCAACTCAGGATCAAGACAACGCAGCGCAGATTGCCGCACTCAAGTCTGCCGGGTGTGAACTTATTTTTCAGGAGAAAGCCACCGGCGGCCGCTGGGAGCGGCCGGAGCTTCATCGGTTGTTCGGGCAATTGCGCAAAGGCGATGTGCTGGTGGTCTGGAAGCTGGATCGCCTGTCACGCTCTTTAAAAGACGTGCTGACCCTGATGGAGAAGATCCAGCAGGGCGGAGCGGGGTTCCAGAGCTTGACCGAAGCGATTGACACCACTTCGCCTGGGGGCCGCATGATGATGCAGATTGTCGGTGCCTTTGCCGAATTTGAGCGCGCCATGCTGCGCGAACGGACACCCAACGGTCTGGATGCGGCACGCAAGGCAGGGCGTGTCGGAGGTCGGCGCCCAAAACTCAAAATACATCAGCAGCAGGAGATCATGCACCTGGTCAGTTCTGGACAGAAGACCGCAGCGGATGCCGCCAGACTATTCAACGTCCATCCCGCTACCGTGTCGCGTCTCCTACAGGGTGTTAAGATTCCTTAATAGGGTTTTACGTTCCATTGCGCCCTAAACCCCGAATTGGGCTAAAATTGGGAGATTAAAAATCGGCTTAAAACCTCGCTAGCGGCGGATTTACGTCAAATCCTATGCAACTTTACTGTCGTTTGTTTAAACGCACCCACCGCTACCGAAGGAAACACTGATGTTTGAAGGAAGGCTAGCCAACACGCTTGAGGGCGTCGCTTTCGCCTTATTCTTCTTGCTGCTGTTTTATGTCGTAGGGTTCTTGACAAAGCGCCTTTTCAACAAGTCCATCGCCTCGCCTCAGTTTTACATAGTCGCCGTTGTCGCCGGCTTCCTGCTGCACGGAGGTCTAATTGCTTTCTTGTCGAACTCACCCTCTGAACGTGATATCGACATATCAGCTTCGTCGATCGCTGCTATGGCAGCGGAAACCACCGGACTCGACAAGCCATTCATTCCACCGAAGGAGGCTGAACTTGAAAAATTTCCAGTTCAGTTGAAACAATCCGTCGAGGCGCTCAATACGCATGATCGAGCGCAGACCAATGAGGCAATTGCATTTCTTACGTTCGCATCGTTTGCCGAGGTTCTGGAAAAAGATCCCAAGAGTCTTGAGCATCTTCAGGACTCTGATATCGCCGCAAAATCCCTTACTAAGCTCTATCGGTTTGCCCAAAAGAATGGCCGCTCAATGACGTTGCGAAAGTACATTGATCTCGCCGAAGAGTTCAGACGTCAGAAGCCTGAGTGGTGGCGTCAGTACGTCGAGTCCTCGAAGGGGAAATAATGGTTATTAATGCCCAACCCCTCGAAAAGGACAATTCTACATATTCCTAAAACATTAAGCTTTTGAATTTAATTCAATTATCTACATTTCTCAAAATAATAATTACGCTTTGATTAGCTGAGTCCAACTGGAAAGTTGGCATCGTAAGTAATTGAGTTTAAGGGCTTCTGTATATTAGTTCTTTCTTGGGGGTCTAAGCCCAAACCAGCGGAATCTTTAACTGTTTGAAACTAAGTCTATTTCATCGAGCCAGTACCTTCAGCCCCCCCTGCGCAATGAACGAGCTGGTCCCATATGCCGATAAAGCGTCTGGCGAGTGGCGCCTAATTGGATTACGACAACGATTCCTTCATTTATGGGTCATAAGGCCGGTCTGATAGAGCAGCAAAGCCCGTTATTACCAGCGTCG
>JBDSOQ010000010.1:0-3086 GCA_039914755.1 Nitrosospira sp.
AGCCGGAAATGATACGTCTCATAACCGTCGCCATCGACCCTGGACATGGTGGGGAGGATCCTGGGGCAATAAGCCAACGTGGCACACATGAGAAAAATATCACGCTGGCGATCGCCAAAAAACTCAAGGCCAAGATAGATAAAGAACCCAATATGCGGGCCGCGCTGACGCGGGAAGGGGATTACTTTATTTCGCTGCCAATGCGTTTGGTAAAGGCTCGCCAGTTGAACGCCGATTTATTCGTATCCGTTCATGCCGACGCGTTCATCAAGCCGCATGCACGCGGCTCCTCCGTATTCGCACTGTCCGAACGTGGCGCAACCTCGGCTGCTGCGCGCTGGCTGGCAAAAAAAGAAAACGACGCGGACTTGATCGGCGGAGTCAATCTGGATATCAAGGACCCCTATCTCAAGCAAACTTTGCTTGATTTGTCACAAACGGCAACCATCAATGACAGCCTTAAGCTCGGCAGGGAAGTGCTTTCAGAAATTGGCGATATCAACCACCTGCATAAAACCAGCGTGGAACAGGCCGGCTTCGCCGTCCTCAAGTCGCCCGATATCCCTTCAATCCTGGTTGAAACAGCTTTCATCAGTAACCCGGATGAGGAGAAGAAACTGAAAGATAGCGCGTATCAGGACAAACTGGCCGATGCCATACTCGCCGGCATCAAGCGATATTTTGCAAACAATCCTCCGCTTTCGCGTTCAAGGATGGTGTTGCTTGAGTAAAACCTTTCCACTGCCCGAAATTACGCGCCATTCTCATTGCTGACAGGTTTCCACGAAACCGCTGTCACAATCAAGGAGGATAGCGGTTGCCATTCGCCTGCTCGTCCTTCTCATCCCGCCCCTAAATTGCCGTCATGCTCGCGTAGGGCTGAGCCAGAGGCTTCTAGCAGCCTCTCGGACTTAAAGGAAACCGGCTGCAAAAGCGTCTGGCTGGTTCATATTTCGCCGCTTTTTCGGCCAATAGAATAACTATTGGTCTTCAAAATCCGCAAAATCTGCCCTCACCCAGTCACTTTTTCGCTGCGATTCTTCAAGTCCGACAGACTGCTAGCCGTGATAATGCTTCTACCTCATAATCGCGGCGTTGAATTATCCGAGACGTTGCCGTGACCAACGAAGACCTTTCCAGGCTGAAGATAGACCGGGGCAGCACCGCAACGGGGCGTACGCGCAAGAAGCACTTCCCCCTCACAACCTGGGTCGCAATCGCTGCAATGCTTGTGGTGCTCGGGTTTCTCTATTTCCGAAGCGGCATGGCGGTAGAGGTGGAGTCGACCACGATCACCACTGCGTATCCGTCACAATCATTCACATTGCTCAACGCCACCGGTTACGTGGTTGCGCAGCGGAAGGCAGCGGTGGCATCCAAGGCGACCGGGCGGGTCGAATGGCTGGGGGTAACAGAAGGCAGCAAGGTAACGGAAGGCGAAATCATTGCGCGGCTGGAGAATGCCGATGTCACCGCAGCGATGGACCAGGCAGCGGCCAGCGTCAACGTAGCGAAGGCGAACGTGCAGCAGGCACAGGCAGAATTGGTCGATGCCCGGGCAGCATTCAACCGGAATGGGGAACTGCTCGGCAAAGGTTTCATTTCGCCGTTCGCATATGATACTGTCACTGCCCGTTATCACAAGGCTCAGGCTGCCCTTCGGGGTTTCGGCGCCGAGGTCGCCGTAGCCGAGGCAAATCACCGCGCAGCCCGGATAGCAGTGGAGCAAACGCTGATCCGTGCGCCGTTCGATGGAGTGGTGCTGACGAAAAGTGCGAATATCGGGGATGTCGTTACTCCCTTCTCTTCCGCGCTTGACGCCAAAGGCGCAGTGGTAACGATGGCAGACATGGATACGCTTGAAGTAGAAGCCGATGTATCGGAGTCCAATTTGCCAAAAGTAAAGCTGGGACAACCTTGCGAAATTCAGCTGGATGCACTTCCCGATCTACGTTTGCGCGGCGTGGTGCAGCGCATCGTGCCGACGGTGGACCGCGCTAAAGCGACCGTATTGGTAAAAATACGATTTGTCGATCATGATCCCCAGGTACTCCCGGAAATGAGCGCCAAGGTCGCTTTCCTGGAAAAAGAAATGGCCGCCGGCCAGCGCACCGCGCGCGTTGCTGTATTGTCCGACGCGATCACGCAGAGAAATGGCAAAAGCGTCATATTCTTTTTGAAGGAAGGAAAAGCGGTTGAGGCGACCGTCGAAGCCGGCGAAAAAATTGGCGACATGATTGAAGTCCTGAAAGGCGCCAAAGCTGGCGACAAGGTAATACTGAGACCGGGAGACGGGCTCGACAACGGCGATAAGGTCAAAACGGCGGCTAAATAAAAGGCGGCAAGGCTTGCATGGAAAACGCTTCCAATTCGATTGTCGAGATCCGGCAGCTCACCAAATCCTACCGCCGTGGCGGACAAGTGGTGCCTGTTCTCACCAACATCTCTTTCGACATCATGCCGGGCGATTTCATTGCGTTGATGGGTCCTTCCGGCTCCGGCAAAAGTACATTGCTCAACCTTATCGCGGGTATCGACAAGCCCGACAGCGGTTCGCTGAAAGTTAACGGAATCGATATCGCCGTGCTTTCAGAAGCGGAACTGGCGGACTGGCGAGCTGCCAATGTCGGGTTCATTTTCCAGTTCTATAACCTGATGCCCGTACTGACCGCGTTTGAAAACGTTGAACTGCCGTTGTTATTGACAACACTTTCGCGCAGCGAAAGACAGGAGCGCGTCGAGCTTGCGTTGTCGATGGTAGGTCTGACTGACCGTATGGCGCACTACCCTTCGGAACTGTCCGGCGGTCAGCAGCAACGCGTGGCGATCGCCCGCGCCTTTATTACCGATCCGCTCATCCTGGTGGCGGACGAACCCACGGGGGATCTCGACCGGGTATCCGCGGATGATATTCTCCGCATGCTTGCGCGCCTGAACAGCGAGATGGGCAAGACGATCATCATGGTGACGCATGACCCGCATGCGGCCAAATCAGCCCATTCGATTCGCCATCTCGAAAAAGGCGAGCTGGATGTAGCCCCCCAACAGTAAGCGATGGCATGGCGCGTTCTCCTTTGTTTTTTACA
>JBDSOQ010000063.1:0-9873 GCA_039914755.1 Nitrosospira sp.
GGTCTATAACGAACATATTCCAAAGCGTGCCGACATTTACCAGTCCGCCCCGCCTCATGCAAAGCGCTCTCACCTGGCACGATGCGCTGGCGAAGTTTGCTCTCCTCTTTTTCGGTGTCGCCCTGTGGCACAAGGGGCTGAGTTTTTATGCCTACTATCTCTTGCCGGTTGCCTGGGTTCTAGACGGAGGCATGCGCCGTTTTGGAGAGATAATTTACGAGCCATTGATTGGCGCCCTGCTGGTTTTGTGTCTTGTCCTCGCTCTTGGCATTCTCTGGAGCGATTCTCCCGAACTTGGCTTCAAGGTCTGGCGAAGGTACTTCGCTTTCCTCGTTTTTATTCCTTATTTGGGCCTTCTGAATAAGGCGCGGTTACCATGGGCGATAGGCGGCCTGCTCATCGGTTATTTGGGGGCACTGGTCATGGGGGTTTACCAATGGGCGGTCCTGGGCGTTCAAGGCATTCCGCCTCTTGGCATGCCTTACCTGCATTTTTCTTCGATGTTGGGGATAGGGGCCATACTGACGCTCTACTTTGCTGGTATGAACAGAAACAAAAAAGCTAAAACAATTTTGTGGTGTCTTGCAGTTTTTTTATTCTTTCTTCAATTCAATCAGAATGCGCGCGGCATTCTTGCGGCCACGCTCATCTCATCCGCATTTTTATTGCTGCTGCTTCATAAAAAAGAGATCCGGACACTTTTCGCACTGATGGCATCGTTGACGATTATCCTCGGTGTTTTCGCATCCAGCAGTACAAGCTTTCAGGAAAGACTGGTTCAAGCCCGGCATGACATGGAAATGTCCACGGAAGGACGATATGACACTAGCCTGGGATATCGCTTCGCAATTTGGGATGTTGGTCTCCACGGTATCGCGGAAAGCCCTTTTTTTGGCCATGGTACGGGGATGGCTGCGAGCTATTTCGATCGAACTATCGGGACATACAAGGGCGGCCTCTACAAGGAGTTGCCAAATTTCATTCCAACCACCTACCATTATCACAATGACTGGATCGAGATCGGCATGCAGATCGGCGCGTTAGGTCTAATGGCCTATGCGTATTTCTTGTGGAGCTGGTTCCAAACGTTCAAGACACATCAGTTGAAGATCCTGGGAGCCGCGCTGGTGTCTTTTGTCTTTTTATCGGGCCTGACAGACAACCTCGTTTTCTTCAGGCAAACCTTTTACCTGCTTCTCATCATTACTGCCATAGGCATCGGTTGGCATACAGCATATACAACCGGCTTCACTCAAGCAAAAGAACATCGGTAAACGAGCGGCAGGGTTTTCTGGGATAATTACTAAAATGACACATCCGTCATGTCGCACCCTCCGATGGCAGTAACATGAAGACACGGCTCTCATTATCCATTGCGCTGGCAAGCTATAACGGCGAGCGCTATATCGCAGAGCAACTCGACAGCATCGCACGCCAAACCCGGCTACCGGATGAGCTGATTATCTCTGATGATGCCTCGAGTGATGCTACCCCGGCAATCGTGCGGGATTTCGCGCAGCGAGCACTATTTCCCGTGAGGGTCCTTCAAAATAGCGAACGCGCCGGTTCCACCCGCAATTTCGAGATTGCCATCCGCGCGTGCAAGGGCGACATTATCTTTCTATGTGACCAGGACGATGTCTGGTATCCAGATAAAATCAGCCTCGTCGAAGAGCGTTTCATCAATGATCCGGGTGCAGGGGCTGTATTCACCGACGCCGACGTCGTCGACGAGAATTTGCATCCGATCGGACGACGGCTATGGCAAATTTATAAATTTGGCCCCGATAAACAGGCGCGCTTTATGGCCAACGATGCGCTCGGGGTGCTGCTCAAGCAGCCCGTGGTGACGGGCGCCACCATGGCCTTTCGCTCCAGCTATCGTGATCTCTTGCTGCCCATGCCGCAGACCTGGCATGATGCCTGGATCGCTTTGCTGATGGGCGCCACATCGCATCTGGACGCGTTACCGGCGCAGTTGATTGCCTATCGCCAGCATGGCCAAAATCAGCTTGGCATACCGCGCGCCGGGCGAAACCGCGGCAAAAGCTGTGCTGCAATCTATGAGCCGCGTGTTTTGCTCTATGAGGCTATTCGCAAACGTCTTGAAGAGTCCGAAGAACGCTTTCGCGTGAGCGAGCAGACGATTCGCCGTCTTGAGGAAAAACTGGTCTTTTTGCGGGCCAGCGCAGCACTACCCCAGCCCCGCTGGCGCCGCTTGCCGGTTGCCCTGCATGAACTCATGGCGTTGCGTTATCATAGTTACGCTCATGGATTGACCACCTTTTGCAAGGATCTGTTGCGCTAGGCTGCGCGGGGTTACAATGGTGTAACTGATAGAAAATTCATTGTTGATCTCCGATACTATGCTTGTTCCGGTTACCTCATGTCCATCAGGTTTGATTGCTGGCGGGTTATCCGCCAGTTTCATGCCGTCACGCGTTTTTTCTGGCAGTGTTTGTACTGCCGGTTGATAACACTTTCTCTTGCTTTCCTTCGGGTATTTCGATTGTTCCTTGTTCCACACCTATTGCTAATAGTTGGCAAAAGATGAATGGAGCAGTTCTCTAACAGGTAGAAACCACTATAGGAGTATTTTAGTGCGCGTGTGTTTCGTGTCTCATACGGCTAATAAATATGGAGCAGAGTTCGCTTTGCTCGAACTGTTGCAGGGGTTGGTCGCGGAGGGCGTCGATTGCAAGGTGCTGGTTCCAAAAAAAGGTCCTTTGTTGGTAGCCCTCGATCAATTGCATATCGAATGGAAGGTCATTGGTTACCCTTTTTGGGTGGCTGGCGCGCGGCAACAATGGATGCCAGGTCGTATTCTCCGCACGGTAAGGACGTTATTGCTTGCGGTTCCAATGGCACAAATCATTGCAAAATGGGAATGCGACCTGGTTTGTTCTAATACAATGACTATTGGAGCTGGAGCGCTGGCGGCGCGGTTGGCGAAGCGTCCGCACGTCTGGCACCTGCACGAGTTCGGGTACCGTGATCCCAATCTGTTATTCGACCTGGGCGAGCGCCGCACGGCGCACTTGATGGACCGGCTTTCCGCGATTTTTATCGCCAACTCCTATGCGGTAGTTAAACATTATGGTCGATATATTAATCAGGGAAGAATAAAGGTAGTTTATCAGGCGGTGACATTACGCGATGAAATTGAAGGTCCGCTAGGTAATCATGCTACTACTGATAAACTATGTTTTACGTGTGTCATCGTTGGTTCGCTGCACATTGCGAAAGGCCAGGACGAGGCCATTCGCGCCTTGACCGAGGTAGTGCACCGGGGAGTCGATATGGAACTGCTCTTTGTAGGAGCGGGTAGTAAGCGATTTCGCAAAGTATTGGACCAGCAAGTTCGCGATTTTGGTTTGGAGCAGCGAGTCAAATTTATCGGATATGCGGAAAACCCCCTGCCCTATATTCGAATGGCGGACGTTGTGCTGGTATGCTCTCGCTGGGAGGCTTTCGGACGAGCCACGGTGGAAGCCATGCTTTTGGGCAAGCCCATTATCGCTACAGCCAATAGCGGCGGTACTGCTGAATTGATCCATGACGGGGAAACAGGGTTACTGTACGAAGCCGGCAATCACGTCGAGCTTGCCGACAAAATTCAGCACCTGTATCAGAATCCGGAGGAAGGAGCAAGGTTGGGCATGGCTGCGCACGTATGGGCAGCAGGACGCTTTACTCAACAAAAATATGCGAGGGAAGTAATTAATGTATTAAATGAAGTACTGGCAGAAAAAAACTGGCAACCACTACTATAGGTTGGAATGTGAATTCACCCCAGTCTATTGGATAATACCAGTCTCTATCCTCTATCGCCAATTGCAGAAGCAGATATAACCCCAAACTCTGCTGGACATAGCTGTGATGATTTCAACCTCTAGCCAGCAAACGAATAAGCGGCCTTCACTGTCCATTGCGCTTGCAAGTTATAACGGCGAAAGTTATATCCGGGAGCAACTAGACAGTATCGCACGTCAAACCCGGCTACCAGATGAATTGATAATCCCTGACGATGCTTCGGCTGATTCGACAGAGGATATCGTGTTCGGTTTTGCCCAGAATGCACCTTTTCCAGTGCGGTTTCAGCGAAATAACGTACGCTTCGGATCGACGCGTAATTTTGAATCTGCTATTCGCGCATGTAATGGCGACATCATCTTTCTTTGCGACCAGGATGATGCCTGGTATCCAAATAAGATAACAGTTATCGAAGAGCGTTTTAACAACGCCACAAGCACAGGCGCAATATTTACCGAAGCTGATGTGGTCGATCAGGATCTGTACGCGCTCGCACAACGACTATGGAGCACCTCCAGATTCAGTCCGAAGGAACAGCATCGGATGCGCTTGGGGTGCTACTCAAACACCCAGTAGCCACCACTGGAGCGACCATGGCTTTCCGGTCCGCTTATCGTGGCATCGTGCTACCGATCCCCGAAACGATATAGCATGACGCCTGGATCTCGCTGCTTATCAGTATTGTTTCATGCCTGGAGGCAGTGCCCACACCGCTGATCGCCTACCGTCAGCATAATGCTAATCAGATTGGCATACGCCGGGACCGCCATGGCAAGAGCTGTTCTGCATTGTTTGGGCCGCGAGTTTTACTTTATGGATCGGCTCACAGGCGCCTTCTTGAAGCCACGAAACGCTTTTCTGCTGGAGAACAAAAAACTCGTCGTCTTGATGAGGCGTTTCGCTTCTTCAGTACCCGCGCCGCTCTACCGGATTCCGGTGGCGCCGGAATCCAATTGCATTACGCGAGCTTATGACGATGCGTTACCATCGGTATGCCCACGGATTGAGAACTTTCTCCAAAGACCTTCGACGACGAGCTTGAGGGAAATACCCACGAAATACCGCTCGACAATCTATTACCTACTCAGGGATTGGCTGAACAAGGACATACCGCAAGCCACTACCGGCTGAATTTCCGAGATTGACATAATTTTCTTTCGTGAGGCTGGGGCATTAATAGCCTATTATGATATGCGTGTTTTCTCGTATCTATCCAGTTTTCCTAAAAAATTCAAGCTCCAGATGAGAATTAAAGAAATGGAGAAAACAAGGAAACGATAGTGTGTCGTAGGAAATAAAAGCGTATGCGTTATATTGAAAACCAAAGGTATCCCAAGCAGGCAATAAAAACTAACATCGACTTTAATCTGATCCCGCTTCAGCCATAGCAGGTAAGCCGATAACACATATATCACTGAATGCGAATGAAAAATAAGATTCTCCAGCAATAACGCATAAGGTATCAGGTAGTCACCGGCTTTGTGGGAAATGACGATATCCGCAGGATAGGGTGTAAGCGAGCCGACGAATGTGAAATTAAAAAGGGTCAAATACCCATAATTACCATGTAATTTGTTAATAAGAACATAAATAGAAACAGAAGCCAGAATGGAGAATAGCGATAAAAACCGGTTGCCATGCAGATAGGTATAACCCATCAGGAGACCTGATAAAACTATAGAGTCTGTTCTGATTAAAGGAAGAAGCGCCGCAATAAGGAAAACCAGCTTTCCTCCAGTCATTAGGCTGTATATCGCCAGAAGCGAAAAAAAACACGCCATGGCGTCGGGTGTGGAAAGGGCTGCCAATTCTGTATATCCTGCCACCGCGACGACAACTGGCAGCATACCCATGGGCACAGCCGTCTTTAGGATAATCAGCCCCAGCATGAGCACAGATAATGACGCGAAAATGGCGCTAATCACGTACGTTGACTTGGCGTAACTCAATCCGACGTTCTTGAGTAATCTAATCAGTTCGATGTACCCAACCCTTACGGAAAAAAAAGGGATTTGCTGTTCCAGCGAAGCTGGATCTGCAAATACCGTTTCCCTGTATTTTCCTGTCGTAAGTTGTGAGAATGTTTTACTGCGAACTTCTTTCCTGATTTCTTCGTAGGTTTCCCTGGTTAAGTCTGAGCCGCGATAACCATCTTTGGAATAAGCTGCGGTAACGTATGCAATCATGTCCCAGTTATGCTGGGGTCTCAGGAGTCCGTATAGCAAAATGATTGCTGCGGTTGCCGCAAGAATCCCATATCTGAAAACCATCGAGAAGTTCCGGGGGGATTACTGGAAGAATTGGAGGAATAGAGCGGGCTTTAATTTCAAAACGGAACCCGATTAGGCGCGTCGTTGAGGCGACGCGTACCCGGACCTTCAGTCCGCAACTCCAAACCACTGGCTTTAGCCGGTGGTTTGGAGTTATTTAAGCTCTGAACAAGCGACCTTCGCATCTGCAATATCATCGCAAAAACATTTTCCTTAAAAGTAGGATATAGTTGTCGAACTGGCTCTGCAGTTTGAAACACCAAGTCCTTCTTTGCTCAGGCGATGAATAGCCCAAACCCAGTTTAGATGCTGCGGTTGATTGAGCCAATACCTCATCGACATACTGAAATTTATGTAGCAGCAATAGCGCCAGGTCATCAATTGTTCTCACTTCTGCCAGCTGCAGTCGCTCAATTTGGTCAGCAAATTTGCCAGAGTTGCCTTCGTGAATTAAAAGTAGGCCGCATTCCCTTGCTGGCCCAAATATATTTTTTTTTGCCCCGTTGAAATTAAAAGGATTAAAGGCGTCATCAATTAGGCCATATGTAATATAGCCCCGATGCCGTGCCCATCCGAGAATGGCGGCTGAGTCTTCAAGAGAATTAACCTCAAGAAAGATCGTAGGAGCATGGCTCTTGATAGCCTCATTAGCTCCCATAAGTACTTCCAACTCCATTCCTTCTACATCGATTTTTATGAAATCAATAGGTTCCATGTGGAACGAATCCAATGGCTTTACTTCAACATCTTGCTGACTATTAGTGCCGCCGGAAATATCTAAGCGGCTCGCGCCTTTGTTGTTGTAATTAGGATCATTGAGGATGAGCATTTCGCATCCTATTTCCCCAAGAGCAAACGGGAGAGCAATAATATTTTGGAGCAATGATTTTTTTGCGTTTTCTTTAAGAAGCAGATATACCGAGCCATTCGGCTCGAAAGCATAAACCTTACCGCTCGCGCCAACCATACATGAGAAGGCTCTTGAATGTGTTCCGATAAATGCACCAACGTCTATGACAACACTCCCTTCTTCGATGAAATTTGCAAGAGTATCAATTTCTGACTGTGCCCATTCGCCATAAAGGCGAAGTGAATTTGCGACCAAATCCTTTTCGTCGGGTATTTCGAAACTACCATAACGACCCGCTACTAGCATTCTCTATTCCTTGAAGATAGGCTGACTGGAATAACCTTGACTAATATTCGACATTATTTGCTGGTTCGTTCTTCTAAAAGTTAATCAGGAAGGATAAAACCGCAACATTGTAACATTTGCAGGGGTACCGCCGTTGCAGAACGCCTTCCAGGATTCTCTTGGTTGAAGTAATAGGCATCGATTCAGTCCTGTGCAAATGTATGCACCAATAATTATTTCCAGCGCAATTTCATAAATGAATGATCTGTTTTTTCACGGAAAACGGAAAACGAATATAACTTTAGAGTCCGCCTCATGACAGGAGCACATCGAGTGTATTACTATCAGGGTTTTTTAAGGCAATTATATAATTGCCTTTTTTTAATCCCAGCTGATGCCGAAATAGCCTCCTGGAGAAAACTTTATGGCAAGTTGCTTCAAGTCGATTTTCTGTTCGATGCGATTCTTGAATCTGAATCTCCACATGCTCTTATCGCCCTCCACCCGCACCGGATCGTCGGCCAAATCAATTCCACTCTTTTCCAAAATTTCCCTGGCGCCTTTAGCATCCCCGTTTAATAAGAAATGCAACGCATCAGGGATACGGCTTTTCTTGGCCGCGTAGACTTGGTTCATCCATGGCGTCATCTCTTCCAGAATGCCATATTGCTCATAAATGCCTGCCATCCGTGTCAGCTCATCCGGGTCTTCCGGAAGATTGCTGGTCAACATGCGCATGCCGATCATTTCATCGGATGACATCATTGTCTGCGCCACCGGCGTGTTCAGACCGGAAAGGCCAGCAGCTCTTGTATCGACAACCACGGGTACTTGTGCCGATATGTCGCTCAGCCCCGGCGCTGCGGATTGCAACGGCTGAGTAGTTGGGGCCTGCTGATTATGTTGCCAGCCGGCAACTATTTCATCGTTGGCGTTCCGCAACCGGTTCCGTTTTTCGCTATCGAAACCAACCTCTTCCATTTTTGCCTGATGCAATTCTGTTTTGCGCAGACCGGATTTTTTCTGCTCGCTGATGTATTGCCGCCGCAAATTGATATCCTGCCCGGCACCCAAACCTTTCGCGAGTCCGCCCGCAAATGCGACCAGTCCATTAATCATGCCCGATCTCCCGGTTTTTTTTATCGACTGCACGGTTGCGCTTCAGCATAGCCAGGCTTCCACTATTGATTCGATGGATAAAATCCTCCCCTACCAGCGCTATGGCTTCCTTATTCAATACTGCTTCGCCGTTGGATAAGCGGATAGGCTTGACCCCTTCAATGCTTGCCTGGATGGAATCGCTCGTGCCGGTGCCCGGGCCTTTTATCATGCCGCCCTTAAAATAGCCTTTGCGCTTCAGCAAACCTGGGCCATAAGGAGTTCCGTTTTTTATGATGCCGCCTTTACGAAGTCCTGGCCCCATCATATAAGCGCCCCCCAGCGTTCCCACCAGGCTCCCCAATCCTTCCAGCGCGGCCGCCTTGTTTTGCTGCTGTTGCTGCAATGCGCCAAGCTGGCCCTGGTACTGATTCAGCATTGTGTTGCCCGCTGAGTTGTTTGCCCCGGTAGCTCCGCCGAACCAGCTCTGTGCGGCACTCAGGCCGGCATTATGCAGCCCCGCCTGGGTGGCAAGGTTTCCCGTGGCTGAGTTACCGGCGTTCAACGCAGCTGCATCCGTCGCTATCCCTGTGGTGGGCATATTGCGGCCAAATTGCGCCGCGCCTTGCCGCATGGCCAGACCCTGCAGTTCGGTATCCCGGCGTGCCTTGTTCATGGCGCCTGCCGTATCCTTGGCCAACCCCAGGCTGGTTTCAAGCGCCAATGCCTGAAACCTGCCCGAATTCGGGTTGATGCCCATGCGCTCCATCGAGCGCTGGCTAGCTTCCCGCGCAGCCTGATAGCCACGCACGACGTCGCCACCCGCCTCTGCCGCCATCCGGTCTTTGCGTGCTTGCGAGTCGAACTCACTGGCATCCTTGACCATGCGCTCCTCTACGGGCGCGAACAGATCGCGGTAAATTTGCCATTGTGACTCCGCCCTGGCGGCATTGGCATCGCCCGCCGCAATCTGCTGATCGACAATCCTTTGAATCAACGGGTCTTGCACACTAGCCCTATCCCTTTCCCACTCAAGCTGTTGTTTCGCCACATCAAGCTGTTGCTGCGCGATGTCTGCATTCTGCTTTGCTGTCTGGCCGATCAGCGGATCGGGTTTCGGCGGTTTCGAGCTACACATTTTCAATCTCCAGTATTTTATTCAACCCATTTTCCACATGGCGATAGCCGAGCAGACGGAAGAACCGCGCAGCCTTGTTGGCCGTCTTCACGGTAATATTGATCTCGCTTGCGCCGATGAGGCGCATCGCGTTTTCCACGTATGCCACAAAATACCGGGCAACCCTCCCCTTGCGCGCTTCGGGCAGCAAATAGAGGGTGTCCTCAGTGGCGATGATGGTTTGCGTATGTGCGCTCTTATCCAGGTACATGGCACAGTTGCCCAATAGTCTCCCTCCGCATCTCAGGGTCAGAAGAACATACCGCCCGGCACGTTCATAACGGATGAAGGTTTCGTAATCCGGGTTGAACGGCAGCCCATGCCGATGCGCCTCGGTCTCATCCCAGTGTGCACGGTGCAGCGGCTTTATCTCCTCGCCA
>JBDSOQ010000004.1:0-8513 GCA_039914755.1 Nitrosospira sp.
CTCCTTTATAGGTTTAGACGAATAAATTATACGAGCGTTTCGGCCATTCAAATCTGAGAAACGACCATTTTAATAGCCACTATCTTAATAGCAGAATTCAGAAATGTTGTCTAGTCGTTGCATCTCACAGCCCCAAGAAATAGCGGCAAATCGTCGATGGGCGAGCCTTACGGGCATTTAGCGGAATGCTGACCGAAAGTTTTTACCTCTACAGAGCGGTAAATTTTGATAGCCTACACTCTCTCCCAGCAGTTACAAAATTTATAATCCGGGTAGCTCATCCGTCACTCAGGTAGCTTGTAGGTTAATGGAAATCATGCCGGGTCCGCCGATACCTTTACTATTTCAACATAACCATGGAGGTACCAGGGATAAAGCAGGGAGAGAGCCTCATCGTCGAGTTCTTCCGCAATTGGCAGCGCAAGGCGATCGGCTAATTTTCCAAGCAACCTGCATGCCGCGGCGCTCGCGGTATATGCCTCTCCATTCAAAAAAATATTCTTGCCTCTGCACAACATTCGGCTTTTCAGGTTCAATTGCAGCTTTCCTTCTATAACCTGATACGCAAATTCCTGCTGAGTCACGGGATTCGACGGTGGCGTAAAAAAAACATGATGTTTAGGCTCGGTCAGGTAGATTCCCAGGAAACGTTCTATATCGGCAGGACCCCATGTGATCTTGCCGAGCACTGCTTCCACCTGTTGCAACATATCCGGGCTGATGCGTCCCGGGTGCGATTGGAAGCCAGGATTCGGGTCATGGTAAATTCCCTCAACTTCGGTGTGATCCTGCAGGTAAACGAGAAACTGAACAACGAGCTCCTGATAGGTTGGCGCTCGAAAACCGATGGAATAGGTCATGCAATGGTCCTTTGCGACCCCATGATGTGCATAGCCGGGAGGCAGATACAGCATATCGCCGGGTTCCAGCATCCATTCCTGTTCGGGCCTGAATTCCTGCAGGATTTTTAGCGGTGCATCCATTACCAGCTTTTTATCCTGCTGGGCTGAGATCTGCCAGTTTCTGCGCCCCATGCCCTGCAGCAAGAAGACATCGTATGAATCGAAATGAGGTCCGACGCTCCCTTCCTCAGGGGCATAACTGACCATCAGGTCATCGAGACGAGCGTGCGGGATGAAATTGAATTTCAGCAGCAATTCACGGGCTGACGGTAAGAAGTGGTTGATATCCTGCACCAGCAGCGTCCAGTCTTTTGCCGGCAGACGTGAAAAAATGCGAGACGTGAAGGGACCATGCCTGACCTCCCATTTACCCTTCTTCCGGGTTATCAGGCGCGACTGCGCGTCGTCGTGGCAGGCGAGATTGATAAGGTCGTCACGAGTCAGAAAACCCTGGAAATCCGGCAGGGCTCCGCGCATGAGCAAAGGTTTCTTTTGCCAGTAATCCCGGAGAAAATTTTCTACCGAAATATTCCCCAGCAGCTTGCTTTTCATTATTTGCCCAAGCTCATATGAGCTTTCCCATAAAAAATGGCCTGGTCTTCCCGATCTTTTGCGCGCCCCATCCTGCCTGCGCCGGTAAATTCGGCAACCGGAGTTTCTAGGCGAGGCAATATGCGGGGCGTTGTGCAAGCGCCAGCATCAGGCTCATCTGCCGCGCATGAACATCTTATCGAGATCCGCAAGGCTGATTTCGAACCACGTGGGCCTGCCGTGATTGCATTGGCCGGCACGTTCGGTTGCTTCCATTTCACGCAGCAAGGCATTCATTTCCGTAACGGTCAATATGCGGTTGGCGCGAACTGCGCCGTGGCAAGCCATAGTGGAAAGAATTTCGTTACGTTTGCTGGTCAGTACCCGGCTGGCGCCGAATTCGCGGATTTCGGTCAATACGTCGCGTGCAAGCTTCACTATGTCGGCATCCTTGAGCGTGGCCGGCACCGACCGCACCACCAGCATGGTTGGCGAGAGTGCGGAGATTTCAAACCCAAGCTCTCGCAAAGTAGCGCTGTTTTCTTCAGCCGTGGCAACGTCCAGGCTATCCGAATGAAATATTGCCGGGATCAGCAAGGGCTGCATCGAGAGCGTGTGGTTATCCAGGGCGGATTTGAGCTTCTCATACAGAATCCGCTCGTGCGCGGCATGCATGTCCACGATAAGCAACCCGCGTTCATTCTGCGACAGAATGTAAATGCCGAGGAGTTGCCCCAAGGCGAAACCCAGCGGCGGAATGTCGCACTTCTCGGTACTGGCAATGGCTGTCGATGTATCGGCCGATTTTGGGTTGCGGCTATCGGTACCGAACAGGGCGGGATAAAACGCCTGTGATTGGGCGATGCCTAAAGGCGGAGCAAGCGATATGGTGTTCTGTCGCGAATAAGCTGAAAACGCGGCGGGTGCAGCGCCAGCACCGTTTTGGTCGCCGCTTTCCTGCCGGCTTCCGCCTGTGGGGAAAGTTGCTGCGGACAGAGGTTGTGGGGATGCCAGCGCTTTATCGATTGCATGGAAGACGAACTGATGCAGTGCGCGCGGGTCGCGGAACCTCACCTCGATCTTGGTGGGATGCACATTCACATCCACGCCCTCGGCATTCATTTCCAGGAATAGGACAAAGGCCGGGTGCCGATCCAGATGGAGGATATCCCGATAGGCTTCACGTAGCGCATGAGCAATCAATTTGTCGCGCACGAATCGCCCATTGACAAAAAAATACTGGGCATCGCGAGAAGACCGGGAATAGGCGGGCGATGCCGCAAGGCCCCAAAGGCGCAAATCCGCCGCCTGTTCTTCTATGTCGACCGAAGTCCGGCTGAACTCATTGCCCAGTATTGCCTCAACGCGAAGTCTTACATCCGCCGCACGCAAGTGGTTGCGTACGGTGCCATTGTGTTGTAGCGAGAAAGCGATATCGGCGCGTGACAACGCAATGCGCTTGAATACTTCCTCGCAGTGGGATAATTCAGTAGCTTCAGTCTTTAGAAATTTACGCCGGGCGGGGGTGTTGAAGTAGAGATCATGCATTTCAACTGTGGTGCCGTGGGCAAGCGCGGCAGGTTCCGGCGTTGACAGGCGGCCTCCTTCGGTTTCTATCCGCCAGGCATGCTTTTCTTCTGCCCTGCGGCTTGCCAGCGTCAGTCGCGAAACAGCCGCGATACTTGCCAGCGCCTCGCCCCGAAAACCGAGACTCGCCACCTTTTGTAAATCTTCCAGGGAATCGATCTTGCTGGTGGCGTGTCGCGCAAGCGCAAGCGGCAGATCATTCCTGGAAATTCCTGTTCCGTTATCCGCTACCCGGATCAGTTTGATGCCACCCTGGAAAAGTTGCACGGTGATTTCGGTCGATCCCGCGTCCACGCTATTTTCCAGCATTTCCTTGAGCGCCGCGGCTGGACGCTCCACTACCTCTCCGGCCGCAATCTGGCTGATGAGCAGGTCGGGTAGCGGCTTGATCGCATTCATAAGCGGATTCAACAAAAATTTGTTGCCATTATCCTAAATCCGGTAGTTGGACGAGGGGAAGTGTACGGTTTTTGGGGTGCAGGGCAAGGCGCAACGACGCGGAATGGTCGTTCCATTCCAAGGAGTTGCGACGCAGCCATGTGCCACAAAAACCGTGCAATTCACCCCGTAGCGCCCTCACCCGGAAGGTGAACGTCAAATAATATGAAATATTGTTATTAATCATAACACTGATCTATTAAATGAGCGGTCAACTACCGGATTTAGGATTATACCGCCCGTTGGCGGCATCATCGTGCTCACGAACGCTCCATCATCGCGGTCGTCACTGTCGCCCGATCAAGATGAGGGGAAAATATTTCGATAAAATCATAAACATATCCGCGCAAATAACTATTGCGGCTTATGCCTATACGCGTCGTGCTGGGCTCGAAGAGATGGCTCGCGTCGATAGACCTCAGGTGCTTATCGCGTTTGGGTTCGAACGCCATTTGCGCCAGGATGCCAATGCCCAATCCCAGTTCTACGTAAGTCTTGATGACATCCGCGTCTATCGCCGTCAGCACAACATTGGGAACCAACCCTTTTGCATCGAATGCCTGGTTGATTCTCGAGCGGCCGGTAAAAGCAAAATCGTAAGTAATAATCGGATATGCGGCGATGGCCTCCAGTGTCAACTTCTTGAGTTTAAGCAGCGGATGCCTCGGCGGGACGACAATGCAGCGGTTCCATTGATAGCACGGCAGCATCACCAGCTCATTGAATAGCTCGATCGCTTCGGTGGCGATAGCAATATCCGCCACGCCTGAACTGACCAGTTCCGCAATCTGCGTCGGGCTGCCCTGGCGCAAAATTAATTTCACCTTGGGGTAGCGTAAGGTAAAATCCTTGATTGCGGGGGGAAGTGCGTACCGTGCCTGAGTGTGGGTTGTAGCAATAGTAAGAGAGCCGCTGGCTTCGTTAGCAAACTCCTGACCAACTTGTTTCAGGTTTTTTGCGTCTTTCAGCATTCTTTCGGCAATTTCCAGAATCGCTCGTCCCGGCGGCGTGGTTTCAACCACGCGTTTGCCGTTACGCACAAAAATGTCGACCCCCAGCTCGGTTTCCAGAAGACGGATCTGCTTGCTGATCCCGGGTTGGGAGGTATGCAGGAATTCCGCCGCTTTGGATAAATTCAGGCCGTGATTGGCGACTTCGCATAAATAGCGCAATTGTTGCAATTTCATATATTCGGTCTAAATAAGATTTGGTTATGTTAATCTAACATAATATTCTTTCGCGATATATATGTTCCTGCTATTATGTCGCCCTCAAGACGCAATACGATGCAATACGACATCGATTGCGCTGCCGGGCAGGGCGTCCTGACAGGTCTGATAGGCGGGAGCTAAGAAGAAGCAGCGAATTTTGGTTCACTCGGCGGTTTGAATATCACCTTGCCCGAAATCCGGGCGGAGTGCCGAATCAGTGGAGAGCCGGACCAATATGCTGCCGTGTACGTAATCCATTTTCGGGTTCTTGTGGCGTCAGGCGGATAGCCATAAATTGTGGAGGATATAAGATGAGTCTGTTGGATCACCTCGCTAATGATGAGGAAATCAATTCGTACGGCCAGTCGGTACAGGAGTATCGGGACCTGAATATCGATGCCGCGCGTTTTACCGCGGGTCGCCTGCAAATGGGGATTTATGGTCAGCGGCAGGAAGGTGTCAATATGGTGCGCATCAAGCTTCCGGGAGGACGCCTGAGTGCCCCGAAATTGAGAAAGATCGCCAGTGCGCTGGAGAATTACTCGCGCCATGACGTCGTGCATATCACTACACGCCAGGATATCCAGATGCATTACGTGCCGCTTGAGCAGACGCCGGCCGTGTTGTACCACCTGGCCGAAGCTGGATTGACGACCCGTGAGGCCTGTGGCAATACCATACGCAATATCACGACCTGCCCTCTTTCCGGCGTATGCCCCCGCCAGAATGTCGATATCACGACGCATCTCGAGGGTACGGTCCAGCATATGCTGCGAAATCCGCTGACTCAACAAATGCCGCGCAAGTTCAAGATCAGCCTGTCAGCCTGTGAATCCGACTGCGCGCAAGGCATGATGCACGACCTGGGCGTTATCGCCGTACGTAATGGTTCCCGGTTCGGTTTCAAGGTCGTGGCCGGAGGCGGCCTTGGGCACAAGCCGCGTGAAGCGATCGTCATTGAAGAATTCATTGAAGAAAAGGATTTGCTGCCTGTGATGGAAGCGGTTATCCAGTTGCACAACCGTTATTCAGACCGCGTTAAACGTGCTAAATCACGAATCAAATTCCTGGTCGATAAATTTGGCCCCGAGGGTTTTGTCGAGAAATATCGTGAAGAGTTGTCACGCACTCAATCGGCACTTGCAACCCTGGACTATCCGAAAGGCGAATGGAGTAATGGTAGCATCGATAGCGAGGTTCCCGGTCTCGGTGCGCCGCGTCATATTTTCGCGCAAAAACAGCCCGGCTATTACGTATTTCCGATCAGTGTGCCAATGGGTAACCTGAGTGTAACTCATTTGCGTGGCCTGGCTCATATCTGCGAGACGTTCGAGTTGCCTGACATTCGTGCCAGCCAGGATCAGAACTTGTTTCTGACAGATGTGCCGGAGGCTAAAATTGAACCCTTGCGTGCAGCACTGGCTGCGCTGGGCCTGGGCGTACCGGAGACGGGCGATGATGTGGTGGCTTGTCCCGGTACTTCGACTTGCCGCTTGGGGATAACTTCGAGCACGATTCTCGGACCCAAACTAAGCGGCGGCAAGCATGACCTGAAAATGCGCGTATCGGGGTGTCATAACGGTTGCGCCCAGCCCGAGGCTGGAGATATTGGCATATATGGCGAAGGCAAGCGCATGCATGGCAAGCTCGTGCCGCATTATCAGCTGCATTTCGGCGGTAATGCCATGGCGCGTGGCGCGCTGGCGTTTAAAGGGCCGTCCATACCCACCGCGCGCATCGAAGAGGCAATCGAGCGAGTGCAGTCCGCTTTTGATACTAACCGTGAGTCGGACGAAACATTCTATTCCTGGGCACACCGGATGGATAAACCCTATTTTGCCGATTTGCTGGCGGACCTGGTGGAAGTGAAACCGGAAGAACTGGCGTCGGTCTTGCGCGATCATGGCAACAGCAACGATTTCAAAGTGCTGCAACTGGGCGGGTGCGAGTGCGCCGGCGTGAGCCAGGTGAAGATCGGCACAATCTTCTTTGAAGCGGCTCATGAGCGGAATTACCGGGATGCACTCAAGTTTCAGCGAAAATTCGAGGATTCGGCCAAGTGCGCCGAGGAAATGGCCAGATTGATCAGCCAGGGTCTGGCTGAGTTACTTGGCGGCCAAAAGCACGAAGATTTGAAAATACAAGCGGAAGAGTTGCGGCGGGTGTTTCCTACCAAGCCGCGCCTGGCCAGAGCATTGGCCCAATTTGCCGAGGATTTTGCACGCCCGGCCGAAGCGTTGAACGACGATGATCTGACCAGATGGTTTTCTGAACTGGATGCCTGGACAATGGAGGTTGCGGAGTTTTGCCTGAGTTTCGATCGCCAGCTCGATCTGACGGGTGCGTTACCGTTTCCGCTCTCTGCTTCAGGCAAATCGCCGGCATCCGGGGCAGCGCAGCCATTCGTCATGGCCTGATAAAAGACCGAGCCGGTAATATGAGCCTGGATCACAAGATTGCGGAAGTGAGAGCATTGCTGGATGACGCGCAGGCAGACTATGCGCCGGCCACCTTCGCCAGCAGTTTCGGTGCTGAGGACATGGTGTTGATGGACCTCATTGCGCGGGATTATCCCGATATCGCGATGTTTACGCTGGATACCGGACGCTTGCCTGAAGAGACGTATAGTCTTATGAGAAAAGTGGCGGATCGTTATGGCATTCATGTGCCGGTATATTTCCCGGAATCCGCCGCGGTGGAGTCCTATATCGCGCGCAACGGGCCAAACGGCTTCTACGACAGCGTGGAGTTACGTAAAAAATGCTGCCATATTCGCAAAGTGGAACCGCTGAAGCGCGCTTTGAGCGGCAAGCGCGCATGGATCACCGGTGTACGCCGCGATCAGGCGCTGACCAGAAAGGATATGGCGGTATCGGAATTCGATGCCGGCAATGGTTTGCAAAAAATCAGCCCGTTGCTGGACTGGAGCCTGTCCGACGTCTGGGCTTATCTCAAACAGTTCGATGTGCCGTACAACCTATTGCATGACAAGGGGTACACCAGCATCGGATGCGCACCCTGTACCCGTGCCATTACGCCCGGTGAAGATGTGCGTGCCGGCCGCTGGTGGTGGGAAGACCCGGAAAACAAGGAGTGCGGTTTGCATCCGGATAAACGGCGCATTGACAACGCTACAACGGCTTTTGGCGGGGTGACGGATCTACCCGCTCCGGGTTAAGCCAAAACTTTGGATAAGAAAGAACATGGGCCGGACGCCTGCCAAGTCCACGCTTGTGAAACCGTGAGGAATGATTGATGGATCTCATATTGAACGATAAACAAGAATTTGCTGCTCCCGTTCCGGATCTTGTCATGGAGAGTGAAGGGGTGGCACTTGAATGCCACCCTGCAAGGCATCTGGGTCATCTGGATGAACTGGAAAGCGAAGCCATCCATATCATGCGCGAAGTTGCAGCCGAATGTGCCAACCCGACCCTGTTGTTCTCGGGTGGAAAAGATTCCATCGTACTACTGCGTTTGGCGGAAAAAGCTTTTCGGCCAGGGCGTTTTCCATTTCCATTGCTGCATGTCGATACCGGCCATAATTTTCCCGAGGTGATCGAGTTCCGCGATCGCCGCGCCAAGCAATTGGGAGAGCGTTTAATCGTGCGCAGCATGGACGATTCCATCAAGCAGGGAAGAGTGGTATTGCGTTCGGCGAACCAGAGCCGCAATCCATTTCAATCAGTGACGCTACTGGACGCCATTGCTGAATTCGGCTTCGATGCCTGTATCGGTGGGGCACGTCGCGACGAGGAAAAGGCTCGGGCCAAGGAACGCATATTTTCCTTCCGTGACGAATTCGGTCAATGGGACCCGAAGAACCAGCGGCCGGAATTATGGG
>JBDSOQ010000051.1:0-14398 GCA_039914755.1 Nitrosospira sp.
AGGCGGATGCAATGAAGGCCGCCGGCGTACCCATCAATTTTGTGATCGAAATTTACGTGCCTGACGAAGAGATCATCAGGCGCTTGTCGGGCCGGCGCCTGCATCCCGCCTCGGGCCGTATTTATCATGTGATATTCAATCCGCCCGCCAGGGATGAGAGAGACGATGTAACCGGCGAGCCACTGATACAGCGCGACGACGATAAAGAGAGAACCGTGAGAAACCGGCTGGAAACCTATCATGCCCAGACCGAACCATTAGTGGAATATTATGCCAAATGGTCAGTCAGCGGCGGAAGAGGTGCCCCCAAGTACGTCAAAATTGCGGGGGTAGGATCGGTAGAAGATATCCGCGACGCCATTTTTGCTTCACTGAAATAAACCTCGATCAAGACCCTTGGCGGACTTGAGCTTTATGATATCGCCGCCGTTTTAATCCGTGAACAGCAACACAGTAGCGGCAGCCCTAACAAACTGCCGGAAGCATCGTTGCGCGGCCAGGACGGGTAACACTAGCAGCCTGTCGGACTTGAAGAATCGCCGCTAAAAAGTGCCTGGGTGAGGGCAGATTTTGAGGGTTTTGAAGGTCAATAGTTATTGGTCGAAAAATCAGCGAAATATGAACTGCCCAGACGCTTTTGCAGCCGATTTCCTTTAAGTCCGACAGACTGCCAGGGCAGCAAACGCATCGGCGCAATGCGCAGCAGATAAAATTTTGGAATAATCAGGGGAAAATCATGGTAGCAAAAAATGCTTTTTATGCTCAGTCCGGCGGCGTCACCGCCGTCATCAACGCCTCGGCCGCTGGTCTTATCGAAGCCGCCCGCCAGCAACAAGGGAAGATACGCGCGGTTTATGCGGGCCGCAACGGCATCATCGGCGCCCTAACTGAAGATCTGATCGATACCGGCAAGGATTCCGCCTCGGCAATCAGCGCCCTGCGCCATACTCCCTCAGGAGCGTTCGGCTCTTGCAGTTACAAATTGAAAAGTCTCGAACAAAACCGGCGTGAGTACGAACGATTGATCGAGGTATTCAAGGCGCATGACATCGGCTACTTTTTTTATAATGGCGGCGGTGATTCCGCCGACACCTGCCTCAAGGTCTCACAGCTCGCAGATACGCTGGGTTATCCCATCCAGGCCATTCATGTACCGAAAACGGTGGATAACGACCTTCCCATTACAGACTGCTGCCCCGGCTACGGCTCGGTGGCAAAATACATCGCCGTATCCACGCTCGAGGCCAGCTTTGACGTCGCCAGCATGTCAAAGACATCGACAAAGGTATTTGTGCTGGAAGTGATGGGGCGCCATGCCGGATGGATCGCGGCGGCGGGCGGCCTGGCATCCAGCGTCGACCGTGAAATCCCGGTTGTCATTCTCTTTCCCGAGATTCCCTTCGATAAAGCGAAATTTACCGCCAAGGTGGATAGCAATGTCAAGAAATTCGGCTACTGCTCGGTAGTGGTATCCGAGGGCGTAAAAGGGGAAGACGGCAAATTCCTTTCCGACCAGGGCATACGTGACGCTTTCGGTCACGCTCAACTGGGCGGTGTTGCCCCTGTTGTGGCAAATATCGTCAGGGAGGAGCTCGGCCTTAAATACCATTGGGCAGTATCGGATTATCTGCAACGTGCCGCGCGTCATATCGCCTCGAAAACCGATGTAGAGCAGGCTTACGCGATGGGCAGGGCAGCGGTGGAATTCGCCGTCAATGGACATAACGCCGTCATGCCTACCATAGAGCGTGTTTCCAACCAGCCCTACGAGTGGAAGGTAGGTATGGCGCAACTCTCCGAAGTTGCCAATGTTGAGAAAATGATGCCCGGGAATTTCATCAGCGAGGATGGCTTCGGTATCACCGACAAGTGCAGGGAATATCTGCTTCCCCTAATCCAGGGAGAGGATTACCCCCCCTATAAGGATGGCCTGCCGGACTACGTGCGACTGAAGAATGTAGCGGTTGCGAAAAAACTGGATGACTTTACGATCTGAATCCTTCAAGTTTAACGGGATTGAGAACTCTGTGTGTTTTCAAGCAGTCCGACTTTAACTGGAGATTTAAATGGCTACTGGTTTAATCATCGCGATTGCTTGTGCGATGGCTGCGCTACTGTACGGAGTGGTTTCGATAAAATGGATTGTCGGGTTGCCGACAGGCAACGAACGCATGCGGGAGATTGCCACTGCCATTCAAGAGGGTGCTTCCGCATACCTGAATCGCCAATACACGACCATAAGTATTGTTGGGGTGATTCTACTGGTGGCCATTTTTCTGGCATTGGGCTGGAAAACCGCTGTCGGGTTTTTCATCGGTGCTTTTTTGTCGGGTCTGACAGGCTATATCGGCATGAACGTTTCGGTGCGAGCCAATGTCCGTACCGCAGAAGCTGCAAGGGAGGGACTCAATGCAGCGCTGAACGTGGCGTTCAGAGGCGGCGCAATAACCGGCATGCTCGTGGTGGGTCTGGGCTTGATGGGCGTGGCAGGCTACTATGCTTTCCTTACCGCCGGCTTGGGCACCAATGAATCGGATGCGACTCACGCCTTGGTAGGTCTGGCTTTCGGCAGCTCGCTAATCTCCATTTTCGCTCGTCTCGGCGGCGGCATTTTCACTAAAGGCGCCGACGTAGGCGCCGATCTGGTGGGCAAGGTCGAAGCCGGCATTCCCGAGGATGATCCGCGCAACCCGGCAGTCATTGCCGACAACGTGGGCGACAACGTGGGCGACTGCGCGGGGATGGCTGCCGATCTGTTCGAGACATACGCCGTGACCATTATTGCCACCATGCTGTTGGGTGGGTTGCTGATCACAGATGCCGGTCCCAATGCAGTTCTCTATCCGCTGGTGCTGGGGGGATTTTCCATTATCGCTTCCATCATCGGTTGCTACTTCGTCAAGGCGCGCGAGGGCGGAAAGATCATGAACGCGCTTTATCGCGGCCTCTCGGTTGCCGGTGTGCTGGCTGCGGTCGCCTTTTATCCCATCACCACGATGATGCTGGGTGAAGGGGTGATGATTGACGGCAAGCTGGTTTCATCGATGAATCTGTATCTTGCCGGGCTCGTAGGTCTGGTGCTGACTGCCGCCATGGTGTGGATTACCGAGTACTACACCTCTACCGAATATGGGCCAGTACAGCATATCGCGGAAGCCTCCAGCACCGGCCACGGCACTAACGTCATCGCCGGGCTGGGTGTGTCCATGAAATCAACCGCCGCTCCGGTGCTTGCCGTCTGCGTCTCCATCTGGTGCGCCCAGGAACTGGCGGGCCTTTATGGCATCGCCATCGCCGCCACCTCCATGCTGTCGATGGCAGGCATCATCGTGGCGCTCGACGCATACGGGCCGATTACCGATAATGCCGGCGGAATTGCAGAAATGGCGGGTTTGCCATCGGAGATACGCGATATCACCGACCCGCTGGATGCGGTAGGGAACACTACCAAGGCGGTAACGAAAGGCTACGCCATCGGCTCTGCCGGCTTGGCCGCGCTGGTACTGTTCGCCGATTACACTCATGCGCTCTCCTCCGGTGGCAAGCTCGTGAGTTTTGATTTATCCGATCACATGGTAATCATCGGCTTGTTCATTGGCGGCATGGTGCCATACCTGTTCGGCGCCATGGCGATGGAGGCTGTCGGTCGGGCTGCCGGTTCGGTGGTGGTGGAAGTACGCCGCCAGTTCAGGGAAATTCCCGGAATCATGGAAGGTACCGCGAAGCCGGACTATTCCAGAGCAGTAGATATGGTAACGAAGGCTGCCATCAAGGAAATGATTGTTCCCTCGCTGCTGCCCGTGGCGGTGCCCCTGCTCGTCGGCCTCCTGCTTGGCCCAGTCGCCTTGGGTGGTGTGCTGATCGGCGCCATCATCACAGGTATTTTTGTGGCGATTTCCATGACTGCCGGTGGCGGAGCCTGGGATAACGCCAAAAAATACATTGAGGATGGCCATTTTGGCGGCAAGGGTTCGGAAGCGCATAAAGCGGCCGTGACCGGCGATACTGTCGGCGACCCCTACAAAGACACCGCAGGGCCCGCGATCAACCCCCTCATCAAGATCATGAACATTGTTGCCTTATTGATTGTCCCGCTGTTATGAGCCTTTTGTTCGCAGACAAGGCACGCCGAGAAATTATGGCGTGCTTTTTTTTGGTGCACCAAAACTCGCATACCGCTCCTTAAATCTTTCCCGATTCCCGGGGTGAGGAATATCATGTATTTCATCATTTCAAGCTTGACCCGGAACCCGACCCAAGCCGGCAACGACGTATTTTGCGTTTCGTTCGATACCGGCTTCCCTCGGTATGAGGGTCACAATGTTGCCTGCCGGATCAATGATCATGAATAATAAGATCACCCTTACGCTCGATGACGCCAAAATCATTGCCGCCGCATCGGAAGCGGAGGCCAGGCGCAATAACTGGCCGGTGGTGATTGCAATCGTTGATGACGGGGCCCATCTGGTTTACCTGCTGCGCCTCGACAATACCCAGTTCGGCAGCGTCGATGTCGCAATTCAGAAGGCCTGCGCTGCGATTGCATTTCGACGTCCCACCAAAGTGTGGGAAGAACACGTCACTGACGGACGCCTGCGTTATCTCGGCCTGCCCGGAACCCTGCCGATCGAAGGCGGTTTACCCATCATACTGGATGGCCAGTTCATCGGCGCTGTAGGAGTCAGCGGTGTAAGATCTCACGAGGATGCGCAAATTGCACAGGCGGGATTGAATGCAATGCTGAAAAACTGATATGTTGATCGTCGAATCCGGCGGTCCGATAATCAAACCGTCACCTGCCCACCCCGTAGTCAACTCAAATGGAAGACGCTGTCATGAGTACATTCAACGCCTGTTATGAGCGCTTCAATCTTTGCCAAACGGGCATTTAGCCAAACCATCCGTACGCACATCGGTATGCCCGAGACGCTCATCAGGCGCTTCCCCACATGGCCGCCAACCCGGCCATTACCGTATCCTGAGCGCAGGTTAACTGCACAAACTTGGTCTCATTTTTTTCAACACCACTATCTATCCTGGCGCTGAGTTAAGATACGATTCGGTCTACAAATATGTTCTTTACCTGATCATCTGGATCACATGAATACTGTGGAGCTCCAACAAAAAACTTTCCTGCTCCTATTGGTTGTCGTCACCCTTGCATTCGGGTGGATTCTCTGGCCATTCTACGGTGCGGTATTCTGGGGCTCGGTTCTTGCCATCATCTTTACACCGTTTCATCGCCGATTGCTGGCCGTCATGAACCAGCGGCAGAATCTTGCTGCGCTCACCACCCTCCTGCTCTGCCTGATCATAGTGATTCTTCCGGTTACGATAATGACGATTTCGCTGCTGCAGGAAGGAGCGCTCGTCTACCAGGGAATCCGGTCTGGACAGCTTAATTTCGGTGCTTATTTTCAGCAGATCATGGGGGCCATGCCTCCATGGGTCATCAACGTTCTGGATCGGCTCGGGCTCACCAATATTTCCGAGCTGCAGGACATGCTGTCGACCGGCGCTTTGCAGGGCAGTCAATTTATCGCAATGCACGCTCTCAGTATCGGTCAGAACGCCTTTGAATTCGTCATCAGCTTCGGCATTATGCTGTACCTGCTGTTTTTCCTGCTGCGCGACGGCGCTGCTCTTTCCATCAGGATCAAACATGCGATACCCCTCAGCATGGAGCACAAGCGGCATCTGTTCAGCAAATTCACTACGGTTATTCGCGCCACTGTAAAGGGCAACGTTGTTGTTGCCGCGGCGCAAGGCACGCTTGGGGGAATAATGTTTTCGTTCCTCGGCATTCAAGGAGCCCTGCTATGGGGCTTTGTGATGGCCTTTCTTTCCCTGTTGCCCGCAGTCGGAGCCGGACTGATCTGGGTGCCGGTAGCAATTTATTTTCTGTTTACCGGAGCTGTTTGGCAGGGCGTCACCCTCATCGCTTTCGGCGTACTCGTGATCGGGCTCGTGGACAACATCTTGCGCCCCATACTCGTCGGCAGGGATACCAAAATACCCGATTATGTGATTCTCATCTCGACGCTGGGAGGCATGGTTCTTTTCGGCCTTAACGGCTTCGTTATCGGACCGGTAATTGCAGCGCTCTTCATCGCGGCATGGGACCTCTTCTCTTCATCGAAAGAAACACCGACGGACTGACGGCGCGAGCTGGCCGACAGCAAGCCGTTCCGTAAAAAGCGCAGGTAAGGAAGCTGCGCCATCGAATGGTTCGGAATTCTTCGAATCGACAAGTCGGTTACCGCCTGGAGAACCTCATCTGGAGCCGGACCGTCCAGGCAAAGAGGCGGCCACCCAGCAGCCACCTGGCTATGACCGATATCCTGGAATCGAAGGGGAGCGCATGCCTTACCGGCGGAACTGAAGACGTGACGGCATCAAGCACTGCTTTAGCGATAATTTCCGGACCGGGCGCCCTGGGTTCGCCAGCCAGAAGGTTATGCACGCCGTCGAGAAGTTTTTTGTAGGCTGGCGGATGCGCAACAGTCTTTAACAACCTTAGCTGATTGGGAACAAACTCTGTCTTTATTATGCCAGGCGCAATGAGCACAACTTTGATCCCGAACTCCATCACCTCGCCACGCAGGGCATCGGTTAGCGCTTCAATGGCATACTTCGTAGCCGCGTACCAACCAAAACCGGGCACCGATATCCTGCTCAGAGCGGAAACGATATTGACTATCGATCCTGATTTCTGCTCCCGCATATGTGGGAGGACTGCTTGCATGAACCGTGCATAGCCGAAGACGTTGACTTCGAACTGCCGATGGGCAGCCTCCATCGAAACACATTCGATAGCGCCCAGCTGACAGAGCGCTGCGTTGTTGACCAGCACATCGATGCGCCCCCTGGTCGATATCATGTGACTCACGACACGGTTAATGCCTTCTTCATCGGTCACGTCCAGTTCTACCGGCTCGATGCGGTCGGAACGAATCTCTTCCAGCCTGTACAAGCGCCGCGCCACGGCAAATACATAATAGCCATTTTGCGCAAGCAGCTCAGCCGCAGCCCTTCCGATACCGCTGGATGCGCCCGTTACCAATGCGATCCGCTGAGTCATGTCCTTCGCTCCTTTATATTGCCATTCGTTTCACTTTTTATACATAATGAGCGAACAGGCAATTAAACAGTGGTGTCTCGTTACCCGGGATATTCGCCCTCCAGTATTTCTTTATAGCATCGGGCAGCGCGGTTATATTCCCGGTAAACCGCCAAGATTACTCACCAGCGGGCGCATGAGGAGAGAAATATGAAAACTGCATTAATCACAGGGGCCAACCGCGGGATTGGGCTGGAATTTTGCAGGCAGTATGCCGCAGAGGGCTGGCGCATTTTAGCTTGCACTCGTCATCCGGAAAAATCAGGTGCGCTCAATACGCTGGCCGCCGGCTATCCTGGGCAGGTTACCGTACATGCGCTCGATGTTGCTGATCATGCGCAAATCGAGGGATTGGCGCAATCGTCAGCCGGCGAGCCGATCGATCTGCTTCTCAACAACGCGGGCATTTATACAGGCTCTCATGCAGGCGCTTTCAATAGTATCGATTATGAGGCCTGGGCCCATGAATTTCGTGTTAATACCATGGCAACGCTCAAGATGGCCCAGGCATTCAACTCGCATGTTGCCAGAAGCAGTCAAAAAATGATCGTGACCATCAGCAGCAAGATGGGTAGCATTGCGGAGAACGACAGCGGCGGCAGTTATCTGTACCGGTCCAGCAAGGCGGCCGTAAATATGGTTATTAAAAGCCTTGCCATTGACCTGAAACCAGTGGGAATCATTGCAGTGGTATTGCATCCCGGATGGGTGCAGACCGATATGGGCGGTAAGAATGCGCTCATCTCCACCGTAAAAAGCGTATCCGGCATGCGGCACGTCATCAGCGGCCTCGCCTTGGCAGATTCGGGTAAATTCATCGCCTATGATGGCAAGCCGATTCCGTGGTAAGTACTTGCTCTCCCGCACGGCAGCCGCTGTTAATCGATACAATCCAGCCAGTTGACAGTCCGCATCCGTCGATAGACGGCGTGATCAATTCGGAGGATTGCGTTTCAGCATTCCCTATTCAACGATTACCGCCGTCCCGCTAGCCGAAACCATCAGCATTCCATTTTCCTTGCCCATTATCTCGTAATCGATATCGATGCCGATTACCGCGTTTGCACCGAGGTCCTGGGCGCGTCGCTGTAGCTCGTCAAGCGCGATTTCCCGCGCGCGCTGCAGTTCTTTTTCATAGGTTGCGGAGCGCCCTCCCACGAGGTCACGGATTCCGGCAAAAAGGTCTTTAAACAAATTGGCGCCGAGGATTGCTTCGCCGGCGATGACTCCGCAGTATTTCGTAATGCGCTTTCCCTCAATGCTCGGGGTAGTGGTAAGTTGCATAAGCCTCCCATTGACGTTCTTCAATAAAATAAGTAACAAGCCATAGCGACCTATCTGTACCGCTTATCCATGGCAAGGCGCCGTTACTGCGGCGCGGCGGGTTTGGGCCGCTTGCGAAGCTTCTTCAGGGGGCGCTTCCCTTGCGTACCGTCACGGGACTTGAACTGATCGGGTGTCGGCATCCCCTTGCGCCGCACGTTTCGCTCAGCAGAAGAGTTGCGCTCCGAGGCGTTTCGTTCCGAAGCGTTTCGCTCTGCGTTGTTCCGCTCCGAGGTGCTCCGCTCCGAAGTCATGGCGCGATTGACAGGAGTAAGCGTAATCTCAAGCTCGTTGATCTCATCCCATTCGGCTTCGGTACGTTGTCTTTCCGGAATAGCAAGAAGCTCTTGCAGGCGAATATTAGGCGAACTCGACTGTAGTTTATCCATGGTATATTTAATGCGATGCTCTACTGATAATTATTATCATTTATAATGGTATTTGGTTGATCTCACTGTTGATATCCGGAGTAAATAATGATGTTAAATGCCTGGTTGAAAAAATATCTGAACAAGACTTGCATGAAGCGCTTGGCTGGCAACTTTATCGGAAAAATCGGAAGGACGACAAGGCTCGCAACGGATGCCGCAACCCACGCTTCCACGACGATGCCGCGGCCGGAAATCACAATGCAGGGAGCGCCCGATTTTACCGACAAAATACATTATAGGTCGCCCTCGCGCCCTGGTGGGAAAACTCGGCAGCTTATTCAGCGGTTCTTCAATCAATATATTACTGCAATATTTTGCTGTGCCATTTTCTTTGGCGCCAGCGCATCCCGCGCGGAGCAGGTAGTAGTCTATTCCGCTCGGATCGAACAGCTCATCAAGCCAATGTTCGACGCTTTCACTAAAGATACCGGCATCTATGTAAAATTCGTCACTGACAAAGAAGGCCCGTTGCTGGCGCGCCTCAAGGCGGAAGGGAAAAACACACCTGCCGACATGCTGATCACCGTGGATGCGGGCAATTTGTGGGAAGCCGCCCAGGAAGGACTGTTAAGACCCGTCGAGTCAAAAACGCTTGAGACAAACGTTCCCGCCTACCTCCGCGATCCCCGGAATCAGTGGTTTGGGCTGTCCGTGCGGGCCCGCACTATCATATATAACACACAAAAAGTAAAGCCTTCGGATCTTTCTACCTACGAAGCGCTGGCTGAACCTCAATGGAAAGGACGGTTGTGCCTGCGCACTTCCAAGAAAGTATACAACCAGTCGCTGGTCGCGATGATGATCGCTGAGCATGGCGCGGCCAGGACCGAGGAAATTATCAAAGGCTGGGTCGCCAATCTCGCTATCGACCCTCTGTCCGACGAAACCAAGGCAATGGAATTCGTCGCCGCAGGGCGATGCGATGTCACAATAGCCAACAGCTATTACTATGGCCGCCTGATGGAAAAAAATCCGGCATTGCCACTTGCGATTTTCTGGCCTAACCAGGAAGGCAGCGGCGTTCACGTCAATATCTCGGGGGCAGGGATTACAAAATACGCGCATAACGCACCGGCCGCAATCAGGTTGCTCGAATTTCTGTCATCCGAAAAAGCCCAGAGTCTCTTTGCCGACGTGAATATGGAATACCCGGTCAATCCCAGGGTAAAACCCGACCCGGCTGTCGCCGCCTGGGGCACCTTCAAGCAGAATACGATAAACGTAACCAAAGCTGGGGAATTGCAGGCGGAAGCGGTGAAACTGATGGATCGCGCGGGTTACCGATAAGGCGTCAAGGATGTGAGAGATGAAACGCTTAGTTCGGCGGAGGCTGATTCAGGCACGAAAAATGGGTTTTTAAGCGCCTCAAACTCCGCCTATCGGGCCTCAAACGGCTGGCGTCTCATCCCCTTTCTGGTAGCTGCGGTGGTGCTCGTGCCGGTTGGCACGGTCATCTCGTCCTTGTTCGTGCCGGCGGGCGATGTCTGGCAACATCTGGTGGAAACGACACTGGCGGGCCTGCTGGTCAATACGTTCTGGCTCGCAGTGGGCGTGGCCGCAGGCTCCGCACTATTGGGGGTGAGCCTGGCCTGGTTTACCGCAGTGTGCGAGTTCCCCGGCCGTAAATTCTTTTCGTGGGCATTATTGCTGCCGCTTGCCATTCCCGCCTACGTTACCGCGTTCGTAGCTTTGGGCCTGTTCGATTACATCGGCCCGGTGCAAACGGCGCTACGCGCCTGGCTGGGCCCCGATCTATTCTGGTTTCCGGATATACGCAGCAGGCTGGGCGTTATCATTGTCATGGTCCTGGCGTTTTATCCTTACGTCTATCTGCTGGCACGAAATGCGTTTCTCACTCAAGGGAAGCGCTCGCTGGAGGTTGCCCAGTCGTTGGGCTTTAATCGCACACAAGGATTTTTCAAGTTGGCGTTGCCGATGGCGCGCCCGTGGATTGCAGGCGGGACAATGCTGGCACTGATGGAAACGCTTGCCGATTTCGGGACAGTAGCGGTCTTCAATTACGATACGTTCACCACTGCCATTTATAAAGCCTGGTTTGCGATGTTTTCCCTGACCGCAGCCTCTCAACTCGCCTCGCTGCTGATCGTTATCGTTTTTGCCGTGATAATTGTCGAGCAGCAATTTCGTTCACGCATGCGCTATGCCGAAACCAGGCAAAGTGCGAAGGCGACCCCCATCCCGCTCACCGGCTGGCGCGCATGGTTGACCTTCGGGTTTGCATCAAGCACACTTTTTTTTGCGTTCCTGTTACCCGTCATGCAACTGGGCATTTGGGCGGTGGGCGTTGCCGAACGTGATTTCGACCAGCGTTACCTGGAATTTCTCTGGCATTCGCTGCTGTTATCCGCTTTTGCCGCCCTGCTCACTTGCACCGTTGCGCTGCTCATGGTCTACGCTGCACGACGCTGCCCCGACTCCACCACTCGTGGCGCAGTGCGCATATCCACTATTGGATATGCTCTGCCCGGCGCCGTTCTCGCAGTTGGAATTTTCATTCCCATAGCCTGGCTGGATAACTGGCTGAGCGAAATGGCTATGCAACTATTTCATATAGAGACCGGCTTGCTCATCCAGGGCACCCTCGTCACGATGCTGATTGCCTATATGACGCGTTTTCTCGCGGTCAGCCACAGCCCCATAGACAGCGCAATGCAGCGTGTAACCGGCAGTATCGATGAGGCCGCCATGGGGCTTGGCTTAAGTGGATGGGCGACGCTGTGTCGCGTACACTTGCCCATTCTGAAGGGTGGTATATTCACCGCCGCCGCGCTGGTATTCGTGGATGTCATGAAAGAGATGCCCATCACGTTGATGACCCGGCCTTTCGGCTGGGATACCCTCGCGGTGCGGATTTTCGAAATGACGACGGAAGGCCAATGGGAGCAAGCCGCATTACCTGCCGTGACGCTGGTACTGGCGGGTCTGCTTCCCCTGATATTTTTTATGCGGCAAACCGAAAGTTGATTTGAGCGATTGCCATGAATACGCTGCTTGAGCTCAGAAATATCCGGCATGCCTATGGCCGGCAAACAGTGGTGAACGACTTATCGCTCGCGCTGAAAAAAGGTGCCATCGGCTGCCTGCTGGGACCAAGCGGGTGCGGAAAAACAACGGTATTGCGATGTATCGCCGGGTTCGAGCCCATCTCGGCCGGGGAGATTGCGCTCAATGGCGTCGTGATAGGTAACGCAGATTTTAGCTTGCCGCCGGAACGGCGACACATCGGCATGGTGTTTCAGGACTATGCATTATTTCCTCACCTGACCGTTCTGGCCAATGTCGGCTTTGGCCTGCACCGCATGCAAAAAACGGAGCGTGCGGCACGCACCGCTGAAATGCTCAAAACCGTAGGTCTTGCTGATGTGACGGACAAGTATCCACACCAGCTTTCGGGTGGCCAGCAGCAACGCGTAGCCTTGGCGAGAGCGCTGGCGCCAAGGCCTGATCTATTGTTGCTGGATGAACCTTTCTCCAATCTGGATGTGACGCTGCGTGGCCGGCTGAGCCTGGAGGTGCGCGACATTCTCAAGAGCCAGAATGCTACCGCTATTTTGGTAACGCATGATCAGGACGAGGCTTTTGCCATAGCGGATGAAATTGGCGTCATGCACCAGGGCGAAATCCAGCAATGGGATACCGGCTACAACCTCTACCACAGGCCTGCCAACCGGTTCGTTGCAAATTTCATCGGCCAGGGCGTTTTTCTCCCCGGTAAAATACTGGATCCACATCACGTGGAAATCGAACTGGGAGTTCTGGCGGGAGAGGTGCCGCATCAATGCATGCCGGACTGCCAACTATGTCGCGAGGGGAATCCCGTAGATGTGCTCATACGGCCGGATGATATTGTGCACGATGACGCAAGCCCTCTTCAAGCCGCCGTGATGCACAAGGCTTTTCGTGGCGCCGACATCATGTACACCCTGCGCCTGCCTGGCGGTGGCACCGCCTTATCGCTGGTACCCAGCCACCACAATCACGCGATAGGCGAAAAAATCGGCATCAGGCTGGAGGCGGATCACGTTGTGGCGTTTAGTCAATCTGCATCCAGCTGAAGCCTCAACGCAACCGCGTTAATCAATTGCCGGTTCCTGCAGCACTTGAGCGAAACGCGCATCATGTTCCCTGATTCGGCGTGTACCCCACCTTCTTACAAGGGATTGCCAAAACTTCAACCCAGATAATCCATTAGGACGCGAGATGATGGCGCGGCAGGTTGCGAGACAGCCTTGCCGGTTGAGAGAAGCCTGATCTATGGACGCCGCGCGGGTAGCGAAAATGGCTGCAAATTGACCGCCGGTACTCGCGTAGGCTCGCAGAGCCGCCTAATGAATTATCTTATCTGGGTTTAAATCTGCTCGTTGGGATCAGATTCGACCTTGGCGTTGTTCTCGTTATTTCGCTCCCGCCATTTTTCCGCCGGGGTGGCGTGATCGCGCGGGGCAAGTTCTGATGCCATTTGCCGGTGAAACGCAGCCTGCTTTATGTCTTCCTCGGCGGTTCGCTCGTATTTGTGCAGCAAAGCCGAAGTATGCGATTGCTTATCTTGCGCCTGTCTACCGTAAAGATAGCTTTTTTCTTCATAATGCTGAAGCAGTTTCTTTTGCTCCTCCACTTTTGCCAGCTTTTCTTTGGCGGTATTCTGATATTGCTTCGCCAATTTGGCGTGATCAGCATAAGTTTTCGCACTCTTTTCAGCTCTGTGGATGTTGTCATTCTGCGCTTCGAGAGGACTCATTTGCGCGCAGGAAGCCAACAAACCAAGCGTAGACAAGATCACAACGAATGTTCCTGATTTTGTTTTCACGATGGAATCCCGATAGAATGAAAGTGACTTCATGCTAACTCGATTCACGCTACTGAATATATTGGGGAAACCCTGTTTTTTTTCTAAGGGAAACTCTTATACAACTTTTATATGGCGGAAGTGGCTGATATAAATGTTGATAGTACGACGCCGCTCTAAAGAAGACCAGGGGTAGAAAACATCGGACATCTGACGTAAAACACGAGGGCAATGCCTGCTATTGCGGTTCGGAAATCCAATGAGTGGCATAACGTATCAAATCCGCGCCGTCTTTCAAGTTCAATTTGGTACGGATGTGGAAGCGATGCGTTTCGATAGTTTTAATGCTGCGGCTAAGCAACCTGGCAATTTCCTGGCTGCTATGTCCCGATCCAATCAAATGCAGCACCTCAAACTCACTGGGGGTCAAGCTGTTGATCAACGGTTCAGACTCCGAATTTCCCGTCACGACCCGATTCAACAGCTTGGCGTGCATTGGCTTGCTCAGATAAATATTTCCCTTTAATACCTCGCGGATGGCGGTTACCAGCACTTCACCCGGCTCCTGTTTCATCACGTAGCCACGCGCACCAGCCCGCAAAGCGCGTTCGGCATAAACGGCTTCGTCATGCATGGAGACCATGAGCACGGGCAATTCGGGAATCAGGATGTGTATGTTTTTTATCACCTCAAAACCAGAGAGGGTCTTGAGAGACG
>JBDSOQ010000213.1:0-3477 GCA_039914755.1 Nitrosospira sp.
ACAATGTCTTTCTCGACATTCTTTTCGCGCGCCAGCGCATCCACCAAAAGTAAAACTTCGCGCGTCATGTTACCTCCAGCCAATCTCTCTCGAATAATTACAATTTTGGAACCAGACGAACCTTCTCGAGATTGTTTAGATCCAGATCGAGCATTTTTCCGTCTACTTCCAGCTTTAATATCCCGTCGTTCACTTCACGCAAAATTCCGACGAAATTTCTTTGACCCTGTAACGCCACGTGCAGCCTCAGTTTAACCGACTCACCCGCAAAGCGGATGAAATCAGAGGCCTTTTTCAGCGGCCTGTCCAAACCGGGCGATGAAACTTCCAGTCGGTCGTAATCGATGTTCTCAACCGCGAGCAAGCGGCTCAGATGATTGCTGACGGCCCCGCAATCATCTACGGTAATACCGTCGGGTTTGTCAATAAACACACGCAACATCTTCCCTCGCGAGGACCGCTCCACTTCGACGAGCTCATAGCCCAGCCCGGTCAAGGTCGATTCAAGCAATTCATACAGATCCATAGTGCCGGCACAAACAAAAAATGGGCTAGAAAGCGCCCATAGTCATTGCTATTTTAGCAAAATTTTATACTTAATGAAATAGACCCCTATTTGCATTATAACTGGTTGCGTCAGGGAATATCTGTTTCCGTTTAGCGCTTATTCAGCGGTTCCATACATATTATGAATTTATGAATGATACAATTTCACCGATCTCCTAAATAAAAAACTCATTGGAGGCATTCCGTGGCCGCGATCAAATCCATTCTGAATGAAACGCGCATTTTTCCGCCGGACCCGGCATTTGTCCAACAAGCTAATGTATCCGGCATTGCAGCTTATCACGCCCTCTGCGCCGAAGCCGAAAAAGACCTTCCCGCGTTCTGGGGCAAACTGGCGCGCGAACACATATTGTGGCACAAACCGTTCACGCGCGTATTGGATGAAACGAACCATCCCTTCTTCAAATGGTTTGATGATGGGGAGCTGAACGTCTCGTTCAACTGCCTGGACCGGCACCTGGCAACCCAGCCAGACAAGATCGCGATAATTTTCGAGGCGGATGACGGCGCAATCACCCGCTCCACATACCGTGATCTTCATCGCCGCGTTTGCCGGTTTGCCAATGGTCTCCGGTCTCTTGGCATCAAGAGGGGCGATCGTGTCATTATCTACATGCCGATGAGTATCGAAGCCGTAGTGGCAATGCAGGGCTGTGCCCGCATTGGTGCAACTCATTCGGTGGTATTTGGCGGCTTCTCCTCCAAAAGCATTCATGAGCGTATTCTTGACGCCGGTGCTGTGGCCGTCATTACCGCCGACGAGCAACGGCGGGGCGGCAAGGTCAACCATTTGAAAGCCGCAGTGGATGCAGCGCTTGCCATGGGCAACACCGACTCCGTGAAATCGGTCATTGTATATAAGCGCAGTGGTGACAATCTGCAACTGCAAGAACGTGACATCTGGTGGCACGAATTGATCAGGGACCAGAGCGACACCTGCGAACCCGAATGGGTCAATGCCGAGCACCCGCTATTCACGCTCTATACCTCTGGCTCCACCGGTAAACCCAAAGGCGTGCAGCACTCTTCCGCGGGTTACCTGTTGGGTGCGATCACAAGCATGGAGTGGATTTTCGATTACAAACCCACCGATATTTTCTGGTGTACCGCCGATGTGGGCTGGGTTACGGGACATAGCTACGTTACCTACGGTCCGCTGGCCGTGGGCGCCACCCAGGTCATCTTCGAGGGGGTGCCCACTTATCCCGACGCAGGCCGCTTCTGGAAAATAATCCAGGACCATAAAGTCACCTCGTTTTATACAGCGCCCACCGCGATCCGGTCGCTCATCAAACTGGGGCCCGACCTGCCCGGAAAATATGATCTTTCCTCTTTGCGCCTGCTCGGTTCGGTAGGCGAGCCGATCAACCCGGAAGCGTGGATGTGGTATTACACCGTTGTTGGCCAGTCCCGCTGTCCTGTTGTGGACACTTGGTGGCAGACCGAAACGGGTTGCCACATGATTGCCCCCATGCCCGGTGCGGTGCCGCTCAAGCCCGGCTCCTGCACGCTGCCCTTGCCCGGCATCATGGCGGCCATTGTGGATGAGGCAGGTCACGACCTGCCTAACGGCAAGGGTGGGTTTCTTGTCATCAAACGCCCGTTTCCGCCACAGGCACGTACTTTATGGGGCGACCCGGAACGCTTCAAGCAAACCTATTTTCCCGAAGAACTTGGCGGCAAGTACTATCTGGCCGGCGATTCCGCCAACCGTGATCTGGATGGCTATTTCTGGATCATGGGGCGTACCGACGACGTATTGAACGTTGCCGGTCACCGTTTAGGCACCATGGAAATCGAATCCGCGCTGGTGGCCAGCCCCCTTGTCGCAGAAGCTGCAGTGGTAGGCAAACCCGATGAAATCAGGGGCGAGGCCATCGTCGCATTCGTGGTACTCAAGGGTGAGCGCCCGGAGGGTGAGAATGCCCACAATGTTGCAATGGAATTGCGTGACTGGGTATCGAAAGAAATTGGTCCTATTGCCAAACCTGATGAAATCCGCTTCGGCGATAATCTCCCGAAAACCCGTTCAGGTAAGATCATGCGGCGCTTGCTGCGCACCCTGGCCAAAGGCGAGGAAATAACGCAGGATATTTCTACGCTGGAAAACCCTGCAATACTTGAACAATTGAAGCACCCGATAGCATAGAGGGTTGGATAGCTTGGCAATGCAATTAGATGGCTCGATAGCTTGACGAATAATCGCCTTCATACCCGGGCAGAAGTATCGGCTGAGGCCCCGACGCTGTCCGTCCGGCTGCCTCAGGTCACCGACTACGACAATGGTATCAGCGCTATCGACGCGGACTATTTCCGCACAGGACTGGCCGCGATTCACCTGATTGTCGAGGCAGGAAAAGCGGCACTGGTGGATACCGGAACATCATCTTCCGTCACCGGCCTGATGGAAATCCTGCACGAGAAGAATATCGCCCCCGCGGACGTGGCGTACGTGTTCCTGACCCACATACATCTGGATCACGCTGGGGGCGCGGGCGAATTCATGCATCGTTTTCCCAATGCGAAACTGGTGGTGCATCCCCGCGGTGCGCGACACATGGCCGACCCCGCCAGGCTGGTTGCAAGCGCGATGGAAGTGTATGGCGAAGCGGAATTCAAACGTGTCTATGGGGTTATCCGTCCAGTGGAGGCAAATCGCATCGTTGAGGCACCCGATGGATTCAGCCTGGATTTCAACGGCAGACCGTTACTTTTTCTGGATACGCCAGGCCACGCACGTCATCACTACTGCATCTTCGATAAACAAAGCCAGTCATTTTTTACCGGTGACACGTTCGGCATCTCCTATCGCGAATTCGACGTGGACGGCATGGAGTTCGTATTCCCGACCACTACACCGGTGCAGTTCGACCCGATAGCCGCGCATGCCTCGCTGAATCGGCTCATGAG